>DAOUQS010000039.1 GCA_030625465.1 Amylibacter sp.
ACCCGAAACTTGGGGCGTTCTGTTGCCTTCTGGATCAGTTCCACCAGCTTTTTCATTGCCAGATCACGGTTCATTGCTTGCGAGCGGTGCTTTTCTGCGGTGATGATCAGTGCACCGTCTTTTGTCCATTTACGCCCTGCAAGTGTGCGCAGGCGGTTTTTGACGTAAGGGGTCAGGTTGGGCGAACGCGCGGCTTCAAACCGTAGCTCTACCGCTGTTGAAACCTTGTTCACATTCTGCCCGCCCGGCCCGGATGAGCGGTGAAAACTTTCGGTGATTTCCCAGTCTTCCAGCAAAATGGTGTCGGTTACATGGATCATATCAAAGCGTATCGCCAATTTCGATTTTCGGCGCAAAAGTCACTTTTTCATGGCTGCGTTTCTTGTCTGCCGATTGCGCGGCCACAATCATTTTCGCGGCCTTCTCGCCGGTTTCCTTGCGGTATGCATAGGTGGTGGCGGTCAGCGCGGGCAGACCCTCGCGCAGTTCCAACCCGTTGAAGCCTGCCAGTCCCAATTGCCCAGGCACAGCTATATCATTGGCAATGCAATGCATCAAACCACCTGCCGCCAGCAAGTCATTTGAATAATAGATACAGTCCAGCGTCGGGTTTTTGGCAAGTAATTCGCGGGTTACATCCTTACCGATACGCAGGCTTGAGCTGCCAGTGTAAAACGCATGATCCACAATCGACAGGTTTGCTTCCAATAGCGCTTTTTTGAAGCCGTGAAACCGTTTTCCGGCCCTGAAATCCGTGTCAATCTTGGTGCCGATAAAGCCGATATTCTTATAGCCTTTTGCCGCGATCAAAGCACCCATATCGTAGCCGGCTTCTGCGTGTGAAATGCCGATATTCATGTCAACGGGATCACCATCCACGTCCATGATCTCTGCTATCGGGATGCCGGAATTTACCATCATACGGCGTGCCGCATCGGTGTGTTCCAACCCTGCAATGATCAATCCGCTGGGTTGCCATGACAACATTTGCCGGATCACTGTTTCCTCGGTTTCCAGATTATAGCCGGTCACCCCGAATACAGGTTGTAACTGGGTTTCTTTCAGGATGTTGATGATACCAGTCAGCACTTCGGAAAAAACCGAGCTGCTTACGGATGGTACGATCACCCCGATCAGGTTCACGCTGTTAGAAGAGAGTGATCCCGCGATCTGGTTGGGCACATACCCCAGTTTTTTCGCCGCTTCACGCACGCGGTCGCAGGTGTAGGGTGAGGCTTCGCCTTTGCCGCGCAGAACCCGCGACACGGTCATTTCACTGACCCGTGCCATTTGGGCAATATCTTTTAATGTCGGGCGGCGTGTCATTGTTTTATCCTGTAGGTGTCCCAAATATATACGGGCAAAACCAAACGACTACAAATGAAACAGGCCAGACTTATTAATCCTGCGCTACCGGTTTGCTTGATAGGCGGGAAATCAGTATTTTAAAGGGCAAAAGTGCCACAAGTGACAGGGCAACTTTTACAAACCAATCCGCCACGCCAAGGCTGACCCATAGGGGGGCGATCGGGCCTATGCCTAAAACCGGCAACATTTCATTGGCCCATCCGACGTTTGTTGCCGGATCAATAAAGCTAAGGCTTGCGGAAAATGCGATGGTAAAAAAGATTGCGGTGTCCAAACTTGAACCCACAAGCGTCGAGGCTAAGGGTGCGCGCCACCAAGCACCTTTGCGCATTTTGTCAAAGACAAAAACGTCTGCCAGCTGTGCCACCAGATAGGCGGTGCCGGAACCGATGGCGATGCGCAGTGTTACCAGCGGGCCAAATTCGCCCATGATCTGCGTGCCGATAAACGAACAGGCGATACCGATGACAAAGCCCGCAAACACAACTTTACGCGCGTTTTTAGCCCCGTAAAGACGGTTCATCAGGTCGGTGACCAGAAAGGCAAACGGATAGGTGAAAGCACCATATGTCAGCCAGTTGCCGTATAGAAATTGCACAAGGATGTTAGAGGCAACAACAATAGTTGCCATGGCGATAACGCCAAAAATTAAGCCACGGTTCATCATAAACTCCGTTTTGAAAAGGTAGCGGACACTTTACCCGTAAGGGGATGCGCCCGCATACCTGTCAAAATCGGTGATGGCAAGCGTTAGCTGATCACGCTGGCAACGGCCTTGGCAATGATCGGTACGTTTTTCCGGTTCAGGCCCGCGATGTTGATGCGGCTGTCATCGACCATATAAATTGCATGGGTATCGCGCAGTTCCAGCACTTGATCCTTGGTCAGGCCAAGACGTGAAAACATGCCGCGATGTTCTGCGATAAAACCGAAACGGTCTGATCCGGTTTCACTGCGCAATGCGTCGGCCAGCAGTTGGCGCAATACTAACATGCCTGAACGCACCTCTTCCAGTTCGGCTTCCCAATCGGCCCGCAACGCGGGGTCGCTTAGAACCATGGTCACAAGACGTGCGCCGTGGTCGGGTGGAAAGCTGAAATTCTGGCGGTTCATATAGGACAAAGTGCCTTGGGTGATTTTGGCGGCATCCGCATCGGCAGAGATTGCCAGCACAATGCCTGTGCGTTCGCGGTAGATGCCGAAGTTTTTGGAACAACTTGCCGCGATCATCATCTCGTCGAATTTGCTGGCCAGCAGGCGTGTGCCGTAAGCGTCATTGTCCAAACCGTCACCAAAGCCCTGATAGGCGATGTCGATGAACGGGGTCGCGCCTTTTTCCAGCAACAGGTCGGCAACCTGGTTCCATTGTGTCTGGTTCAGGTTGGCCCCTGTGGGGTTGTGGCAGCAGCCGTGCAACAGCACAGTGTCGCCGGCTTGCACATTTTGCAGGCTGGCAATCATGCCGGTAAAATCAATTGCGCATGTGTCGTCGTCGAAATAATCGTAAGCTTCAAACTTGATGCCCAGATGTTTCAGGATCGACAGATGGTTGCCCCATGTCGGGTTGCTGACCCAAACGGTGGTGTCCGGGTTGGCCATTTTGATGGTTTCCAGCACGTTGTGAATGGCGCCCGTGCCACCCGGTGTGGCGCAGCACGCAAGACGCGCGCGATCAACGCTGTCGGCCAAAACCACATCAGCCATGGCTTTGTGAAAACCCGCATCACCCGGCAGACTGGTATAGGTCTTGGTATCTTCGGTTTCCCACAGTTGCTTTTCCGCCTTTTTCACCGCACGCATAATCGGTGTATGGCCGCTGGCATCTTTATAAACACCCACACCAAGGTCGATTTTTGTGCTGCGTTCATCCGCCCGGAACAAGCCGGACAGCATCAGGATTTTATCTGCGGGAAGCGGTTTAAGATTGTTAAGCATCATGTTTCCTTTTGGGTATTAGCCCTGTTCGATAGGATAGTCGTGAAGTGCGCCCCATTCCGACCAAGAGCCGTCATAAAGTGCGTGATTGTCATGTCCGATTTTCTGCAAAGCTAATGCAAGCACCGATGCGGTAACGCCGGACCCGCAAGATGTGATAACCGGTTGATCCAGATCAACGCCCTGCGCTTTAAACGCGGCAGTAAGATCTGCATCGGATTTCAATGTGCCATCTGCGGTCAGCAGGGATTTGAAGAATACGTTCTTAGAATTTGGAATGCGCCCTGCGCGCAATCCTGCGCGGGGCTCAGGGGCGTCGCCCTTGAAACGGGCAGGCGGACGGGCGTCGATGATCTGGGTGGTTGTTTCGCTTGCGGTTAAAACCTGTGCGGCATCGCGCACAAGATGGTTTTGGGCTGTTGCCGATAAAGTGCCTGATACGGGCGTAACCGGTGTATTGCTGGTGCTGCGTTCTTCGGCTTTCCATTTGGGCAGGCCGCCATCCAGAACCGCGATATTATCCAGCCCGAAGTGCTTGAATAGCCACCAGACACGCGCGGCGGAAAACAGGCCGTGGGTGTCATAGACAACAATCTGGCTGTCATTGGATATGCCCAATTCGGCGACTTGCCGGGCAAACTGCTTTGCCGATGGAACCATATGCGGTAAATCCGATGTGGCATCACTGATCGCGTCAATGTCGAAAAATTGTGCGCCTGCAATGTGATCGGCACTGTATTCCGCCAGCGGATCACGCTTTTCGGCAGGCATATGCCACGAGCCGTCCAATATACGCAGGGCAGGATTTGACAGATTTTCTGCCAGCCAATTTGTTGAGACAAGGATTTTCGGATCGGACTGTGTCATGATCGTACCCTTCAATGACATTCACCTTCAATTAGACCTGTCATTCAAAGGATGCAATAGCGATCCTTTTTGCAACAGTCTAGCCTACTTTCTTCCGAGTAGACGAAAATGCTAAATTTGCCTAGGCTTCTGCTCTCAGGAGCATGCCATGGATTATTCGGATTTCAGAGAAAGTGAGCGACAAGGCTGGAGTGACCGTGCCCACGTCTATGAACACGCAACTGCGAAAGCAACAACGCAATCTATACCAGCCTTGCTAGCGGCTGTTTATCCATTCCACGGTGCAAGGCTGTTAGATGTGGGGTGCGGGCCAGGGTATGTGGCGGGAGCAGCAACTGCCCTGAGTGCTACAGCAAAAGGATTGGATTTCTCGGCAGAAATGGTGGAAGCAGCAAAACTTCGTTTCCCAGAAATTCCTTTTGAGGTTGGTGATGCCGAAAATCTGACCGATGCCAACTGTACCTATGATGCAGTCGCAAGCAATATTGTACTCTTTCATATTACGAATCCCATGAAGGCGATAAAGGAGGCATTCCGAGTCCTCAAACCGAACGGCTATTTCGCATTCAGTCAATGGTGTGCGCCGTCAGAGTCAGCGCTTTATGCGGATTTCTTCGGTATCCTGTCAAAACATGCTGACATGTCAAAAGCGGAAGCTGCACCTGATGCGTTCACTCTTTCAGATAGGGCAAAGGTTGCCGACATGTTTGAGGAAGCAGGCTTTGAGGAATTTATCACAGTTGATGTGCCGAATATACTGAGAGCACCTGCCGCCAACTTCTACGATTTTTTTATGCAATTCGGCGTACGAATCCCGCTTATTTTATCAAAGCAAGAGGCTGCCGTGCAAAAACGGATTCGACACGAAGTAAATACACACTTCGAAAGATACCGAGTTCAGAACGAAATCCATGTACCGATGCCAAGCATGGTGTATTCGGGTAAACGCCCTATCTGAAGCAACTGTCTCAAGAAGGATCCTTTTTGAGGCAGTTGAAAATAATAGTCTACAGGGTTTTTGCCTGAACCAGGTGTGTGCTTTGTGGAATAATAAAATTTGCGCCATGACGGCAATCCGACAATGAACTAAAAACTTCGTCGACGATCAAAGCCATCACCTCATCGCCTTTTTCGGCCACTGCAGCACCCGCTGGGTTTGCCATGATCTGGTTGTGGATTGTGCTTTTTGATGCCGCAAGGGTTCTATCGACAGAAAGTGTTTTCACCGAGACATCGCAATAGCCGGCATCGGAAACAAGGTCGCTGATTGCGGCGCCATCATTGTAGGAAAATGGTGCAAGAATTTGTTGTACCGCGCCGTGACCAATATGTTTTCCAAGCGAGACCGCAAGCGCTTTGAACAAGACATTAGCACTATCCCAGACAGTAAAAACCAACCGCCCTTCGGGTTTCAGCACGCGTTGCAATTCCAGCAAGGCCGCTTTTTTATCAGGAAAAAATTGCAAACCTTGCTGACAAATTGCGACCGAGAATGTTGCATCGTTAAACGGGATCTTTGTGATATCGGCTGTGTGCCATTCGCAAGATCTTGAATAGGGGTCGGATAGGCTCTGCGCGGTTTCAATCATCCCTTTATTTAGATCGACGCCAATTATGCGCGGCTTCGGGCCAATCTTTTCACGCGCTTTTCTGGCAACAATTCCGGTTCCGCATGCAGCGTCCAGAATAACATCATCATCGAATAGCGGGATACGGTCTAATGTGATTTCAGCAAGCGGTCCAAAAACGGCAACCACCGAGTTTTTTTCATACTGTTTAGCTGCTTTTTCATTTAGTTGAAAACTGTCTTGGGCCATGTGCATCTCCTGATTGCAGTTCTGCTAAAACTATGGACGTCAACTTATACTGTAAGATACAATTACAATACTGTCTTAAAAACAATCCTTTTTGCAATTCACATAATGCGCCCGAACCTATGTGTCTTATCCATGCTCGCGCATCAGCCGCGATTTCTGCCTTTGCCAATCGCGGTTCTTTTCGGTCTCGCGTTTGTCAGACTTCTTCTTACCCTTGGCGATACCCAGCAGCAGCTTGATGCGGCCCTTGTCGTTGAAGTACATCTTCAAGGGCACCAGTGTCATGCCTTGGCGACCGATGGCTTGCCATAGTTTGGAAATTTCACGCTTTGACGCTAGCAATTTACGCCTGCGGCGTTCTTCGTGGCCAAAGTTGCGGGCTTGCGGGTAAAGCGCTATATAGCTGTTGATCAGCATCAGCTCGCCGTTTTCAACGTCAGCGTAGCTTTCGGTCAGATGTGCCCCACCACCGCGCAGCGATTTAACTTCGGAACCCATCAGCACTATGCCGCATTCAAGCGTGTCTTCGACAGCATAATCATACCGTGCGCGGCGATTTTCCGCGATCAGTTTATTGTTGCTGTCGGATGGTTTCTTTTTTGCGGCCATAGCCTAATTGATCAGCCCTGCATTACGCATGGCTGCTTCCACTTTGGTTTTGGTGGCATCTGTCAGGCCGACAAGCGGCAAGCGCACGTCAGGGCTGCATTTGCCCAGAATTGATACACCATATTTTGCACCGACCAAACCCGGTTCGGTGAATATGGCGTCATGCAACGGCATCAGGATGTCCTGGATTTCCAGGGCTTTTGCATAATCGCCCGCCAATGTTGCGGCCTGTAATTGCGAACACAATTTCGGGGCGACATTTGCGGTCACGGAAATACAACCAACCCCGCCTTGGGCGTTAAAGCCGTGCGCGGTTGCGTCTTCGCCGGACAGTTGCACAAAATCAGTCCCGCAATGAATGCGTTGCTGACAGACACGCGCCAGATCGCCTGTGGCATCTTTTACGCCAACAATATTTTCCAGCTTTGCCAGTTTGCCCATGGTTTCGGGGAACATATCAACCACAGAGCGTGGCGGGATGTTGTAGACGATGATCGGCAAACCAACTTTATTCAACGCGGTGTAATGCGCAATCAAACCGTCCTGGGTCGGTTTGTTGTAATAGGGTGTCACGACCAGACCGGCATCGGCACCGGCATCTTTGGCGAATTGCAAAAACTCCAAAGCCTCGGCTGTGTTGTTGGAACCTGCCCCCGCAATAATCGGAATGCGGCCAGCAGCGGTATCAACCACAGTTTGGATCACATGCATGTGTTCCGCGTGACTTAGGGTCGGGCTTTCGCCGGTTGTGCCCACAGGTGCCAAACCGTTTGAACCCTCGGCGATATGCCATTCAACCAATGCCTTAAGCGCATCATCATCCACCTTGCCGTTTTTGAACGGGGTGATCAGAGCCGGGAATGAACCTTTGAACATGGAATTTACCTCCGATAAATGATGCGAGTCGCGTTGCTTTAGCGTGAATTTGACCATTTGACACGGTCAAAGTGATGTTTGCCAAGAACATCGTGGGAAAACAAGGGCAAGTTGGCTGGTTTTGACACAGAAAATATGTAAAAGAATTGATATGAAGTTTTTGATTAAAATAATTACACTCTGTGCCGCCTTGTGTTCCCCTGTTGCGTTGTGGGCCAACACGGAACAGGAAAATGGTGATCTTTTATCGACGGCTTTTGATGCTGTGCGTAATAAAGACTGGGTTTCGGCTGATCATTACGCCGCCCAGATCAGTGACCCTGTCGGTGTTGATCTGGTTGTTTGGGAACGGCTGCGACGGGGTGATGGCAATTGGCCGGAATATCTGGATTTTCTGAAAAACAATGCCGATTGGCCGGGTTTGAAACGATTGCGCCGCAAGGGTGAGGCTGCAATCCCGCAGGATGCCAACCCAACCATTGTGCGTGCATATTTTGCCGATCAGTTGCCACAAACCGGGGCGGGGTCATTATCGTTGGCGCAGGCCTATGCATCGCAAGGGCGTGTCGCGGAAACCCGGATTGAGGTGATACGGGCATGGACCGAAATGTCATTATCGGTTTATGAGGAAAAAACGCTTTATAAAAAATACAACGGGGTTTTGGCACAGCATGACATAAGGCGGCTGGATAATCTGTTGTGGCGCGGCTTGACGCAAGAGGCGGCGCGGATGTTGGATAAGGTTCCAAGCGGGCATGCCAAGCTTGCAAAAGCGCGGATCAGCCTGCAAAGGGCCAGCAAAAATGTTGATACGCTTATTGGTGCGGTGCCGGATGAATTTCAATCGGACCCCGGCCTTGCCTATGACCGTTTTATCTGGCGGGTTAAAAAAGGCCGGTGGGATGATGCGCAGGAATTTTTGGCACATCAAACGGGGTCAGTTGAAAAACTGGGTCGACCGGAAGCATGGTCAAACCGCCGACGCGGATTTGCAAGGCGTGCAATGCGTGCGGGGGATACGGATCTGGCCTATTGGCTGGCCAACCAGCACGATTTGACAAAAGGTGCCAACTTTGCCGATCTGGAATGGTTGTCGGGTTATCTTTCACTTACCAAAATGAATGCCCCTGAACAGGCGTTGGCGCATTTTTTGCAGTTTAAAGCGGCGGTAAAAAGTCCGATCAGTCTTGGGCGCGCGGGTTATTGGCTGGGGCGTACATATGAAAAACTGGGCCAATATGACAAAGCTCAGGGGGCGTATACCTTCGGGGCCGCATATCAAACAAGTTTCTACGGCCAACTAGCGGCTGAAAAACTGGGAAAAGGTGCCGAACAATCGTTAAGTGGTACGGAAAGCATACCGAATTGGCGACAGGCAGAGTTCCTGAACACAGAACCGGTGCGCGCCGGACTTTTGTTCCATTATGCGGATGATCAGGGGCGGTTGCGCTGGTTTTTTAGTCATGTGGCCGAAAGTCTGGATGAAACCGGATTAAGCCAGCTGGCGGATTTGGCGCTTGATCTGGATCGCCCGAACGTGGCTTTGGCCGTAGCGAAAGAGGCAGCAAAACGCGGAATTATCCTGCCAAAATCCTATTTTCCGGTCACGGAACTTGCAACCTATTCCGTCGATGTGGCACCAGAGATTGCCATGGCGATTGCGCGGCGCGAAAGTGAGCTGAACGAAAGTGCCATCAGTCCTGCGGGGGCACGCGGGTTGATGCAGATCATGCCTGCAACCGCGCGCAAAGTGGCAAAAGATATCGGGGTTTCATACTCTAAACAAAGGTTAACCTCTGATTGGCGATATAATGCGCAGCTTGGAACCGCCTATCTGGGCGGCTTGCTGGAACTGTTTGAGGGGTCTTATATATTGGCGTTCGCAGGTTATAATGCTGGCCCGAACCGTGCCGAAAGATGGATCAAGGAATTCGGTGACCCGCGTGACAGTTTGATAGATCAGGTTGACTGGATCGAACATATCCCGTTCCGTGAGACCCGCAATTATGTCATGCGGGTTATGGAGTCGCTGCATGTCTACCGCGCCCGCCTGAAAGGCAAAACACCGCCTTTGCAGCTGACACAGGATTTAACCCGTGGTTAGGATTTCGCCGCCCGTTCGCGCCAGAGTGTAAACAGGCCTGCGCCTATGACAATTGCGGCACCAACCGCAGTTCCCCACCGCAGGCTATCGCTGAATATCATCCACCCCAGCGCGCCACCAAATACCAGTTGCAGATAGGCAAAAGGCTGCACAGTGCTGGCCTCGGTTACCGCGTAGCATTTGATCAGCAGGAAATGCCCCAATGCGCCCATGACCGATAAAATGGCCATCCAGCCCCAGTCACTTGTTGTCATCGGTTGCCAGTGGAACATGCCCACCGCGGTCATTCCGATAGCCCCGACAGTACCTGTCCAGAAAAAGCTGGTCGCGGCACTATCCTTGCGCGCGGCATAACGGGTTAACAGCCCGTAAAGGGCAAACATTAACGCCGAGGCCATCGGGAACAACGCATAAGGGCTGAACACGCGAATGCCTGGTTGCAAGATCACCAGAACCCCCATGAAGCCGACGCAGATTGCGATCCAGCGCCGCCAGCCGACATGCTCGCCAAGGATCACGCCGGACAGGGCGGCGATGATTAGCGGGTAGGTGATGAAAATGGCATAGCTTTCGATCAGACCAAGATAGACAAAGCCCAGAACCATTACGCATATTTCGGCGATCAGTAAAAGAGCGCGTGTGATTTGCAAGATAGGTTGGCTGGTCGCGGCAACTTTGCGTACTGAACCGTGCTGCATTCTCGCCCAAGTGATGACGAATAATGCAAAGAACCAGTACCGGATCATCACCACCATGTAGACGTTGTATTCCCCCGCAAGGTGCCGTGAAATGCCGTCTTGCACTGCAAAAACGAACGTGGTGGCGATCATCAGTACGATGCCCAGACGCGGGTTGTTTTCAGCCATGCGGTGTCTTTCGAATAATGCCGGTGGTCATGTGCCGTTTGCGGCCAAAACCTGATACCCTTGTGACTGTAAAGCCTGCCTTTGCCAAGCTTTGTCTGACATGCCCTGCCGCGGTATATGTGGCGAATGTACCACCCGGGCCTGTATGGTCGGCAACCGCCTGCATCAGTCGGGGTTCCCATAGTTCGGGGTTTTTTGCAGGGCTGAAACCGTCCAGAAACCATGCGTCTGCTTTGCCTTTCCACGCGGGAAGGGTGGTGCGGGCATCTCCCGCGATAATATTGGCGGATAGGGTCGGGGTTCTTATTTCAAAGTTTCCCGATGCAAGCTGGCTTAACATCATCTCTGCCAGTTTGTTCAGCTCTGGCCAGTTGCCTAAAGCTTTGCGCATGGAAGGGATGTCCATTGGATAAGCTTCGAAGCCTGTGTAGTTCAAACAGCCGGATTGACCGGATGATAACCAGATCTGCCACGCAGCCAACAGGTTTAATCCCGTGCCAAAGCCTAATTCAGCGATGTGAAAACCGTTTGTGAAACGTGCAGGCAAACCATTGCCTGCAAGAAAAACATGCTGTGTTTCGGCCAGCCCGTTATCAATACTGAAATAAGGGTCATCAAATCGTGTCGCCACGGGGATTGTCCCGTTGCGCCATTCCAGTTGCGTGTGTTTTCTCTGGTCGCTCATAAGGCTTTCGATTAAAGCATAGCGGTAATCTTGCAAAGGAAAACACGCGATGTCCAAATGGGATGTGATTGTTATCGGTGGTGGTGTTTGGGGGCTGTCATGCGCCTATGCCTGTGCCAAACGCGGGCAGTCTGTTGCGGTTTTTGAAGC
>DAOUQS010000169.1 GCA_030625465.1 Amylibacter sp.
GCACCCTACGCCAATGTGGAAACCGCCGCTGATTTGATGGCAGCCGTTGCATCCGTTGGCACGCCGTCCATCCTGAAAACCCGCCGTTTCGGCTATGACGGCAAAGGCCAGTCTAGGTTGAAAACACCCGAAGACGCCGCCAAAGCGTGGGATGATTTGGGCAACACACCGTGCGTTTTGGAAGGTTTCATAGATTTCAGCCACGAAGTATCCGTCATCGGCGCGCGGTCGCAATCGGGCGAAGTGGTTTGTTATGATCCAGGGCAAAATGTACACCGCGACGGGATTTTGCACACCACCACCCTGCCCGCGAACCTGAATACATCACAGCGCATGGACGCGGTCATTCTGACGGGGCAAATCCTGAATGCACTGGATTATGTCGGCGTAATGGGCGTGGAATTGTTTGTGACACCCAACGGTTTGATCGTGAATGAAATCGCACCGCGTGTGCATAATTCAGGTCACTGGACCCAGAACGGCTGTGTCATTGACCAGTTCGAACAACACATCCGCGCCGTTGCAGGCTGGCCCTTGGGTGACGGTAAACGCCATTCAAATGTGGTGATGACCAACCTGATCGGGGACGCTGTTCTGGACGTGACAACCCTGTCAAAAGACGCCAATGTAGGCCTGCATCTTTATGGTAAGGCAGACGCCAAACCGGGGCGCAAAATGGGGCATGTGAACAAGATCACGGGGCCTGCCGCCTGATCTTATTCGGCACGACCCGTCGTGGCATAAAGCACACCCGACAAGACAATAGCAAAGCCGATCACATGATACATAGCCAGCTGCTCATCTAAAAAGATGAACGACAGGATTGCGCCCGAGACGGGCATAAGGTGCAGAAAATAAATCGTTTTATTGGGGCCGATACGTTCCACAGCCGCGTTATATGCCAGAAAAGCCACCACGGATGCAAACAGTCCGGTGTAAAAAATACTGCCGATATTGGCTTTGTTGATATGCACGACATGCCCCAAAGACACATCCCAGATATACACTGGTAATAAAATCAGCGCACCACACAAGCTAGTCAAAAACACCAGCATCATCGGCGAAACCCCCGCAGGTTTGAACTTCAGCAAAACCGAATAAGCCCCCCAAATAACGATTGCGGACATCACCCAGATATCACCGGCATTAAAGCGCATAGCCAGCAAGCGGTTCACATCACCACGTCCTACCAGAACAGAAACCCCGATAAAAGATACTGCAATCCCAAGCATTTGGCGACTATTCGGGCGCGTGCCCAATGCCAGCCACGCGAAAAGAATAACGAATAAAGGGGCCGTTGAGTTCAGCAGCAAAGCATTGGTTGCCTCGGTTGAACGCAAGCCAATATAAATCATGGTTTGAAACAATGAGGCGCCAAACAGGGCCAAGCCCATCACCACATACCACTTCGCAAAGGCGGCTTTCCATTCGGCTTTTCCGGCACGCAACCCAACCGGCAACAATATCACGGTTGCTGTAACCCAACGCCAGAAGCTAAGACCTATGGGCGGGATTTCCGATCGTATTGCGCGCCCTAAAACCCAGTTTCCCGACCAGCAGATTACGGCAATCAATGCAAAGCCTGCCGCGATCATAAACGTTCTGTTTTTCAGCATAAAACCCCCAGCCTTAAATGCAACTAGCATGATTTATGGTAGCGTTGCTATTGTTTGAAATGCCCCTCACGCAAAAAATGCGCTACCTGCATGAAAACACTTGGGCTGTTCATCATAAACGTGTGGGTCACATCCAGCACGATATGGTCGGACATGCCTGCAATTTTTGTACTTTCAACCGAGACCTTCCCGTCATCATCCCCCTTGATCAGACGCGATAAAATCGGCGATACGCTTTCGTTTCCAGCGATCACACCCAGTGAAAAATCCACCGGCCCCAAAATGTTCGGCAAGCTGGTCGGACCGGTTCCAAGTTGATGCCCCGCGATGCCGTTAACCATATCAAACCCGGGCATATCGACCAATTTATCAACAACAGGTGAACCTTTGTTGGGTGGGCCAAGCATAACAACATGGCCCAGATTTTCTGGTTTGTTTTCAGTGTGTTTCATATAATACCGCACCAGAATGCCCCCCATGGAATGGGTGACAAAATGCACTTGGGCATCTTCCTTGCAAAGGGTCAACGCGGCGGGAATAACCGTCAGGGCCAAATCCTCAATGCGGCTTTCCGTGGATGGATAATCCACATTAACCACATCGTAACCGATGCCTTCCAACCCCGTTTTCATCACAACAAACGAGGTGGACGACCGCGCCAGCCCGTGTATCAGCACCACACAATTCGCCGAAACGGGGGATGCGACAAGCATAGTCAGAATTGTCAGGATATATTTCATAAGGCCTATCTAACGACCCGAACAGGGGATTTCTAGTCCCTTTGACCGGCCCAGACCGATAAGCCTATACCACCCAGAACAAGGGCGGATGCGATGGTGAAGTCCAAGGTCCAGACCTCGCCCAAAAACACCATACCGCCTGCCATTGCGATCAACGGCACGGTCAGTTGCGCCACCGCTGCCGTGCCGGTTTGCAAGCGCGGCAGGACGTAGAACCACAAGATATAGCCAAGCGCGGATGTGACACCGCCCGAAAAACACGCCAGTGCAATGCCCTTGTGGCTGACGGTCTCTGAACCGGTAAGGCCCCAGACGATCACCGCGATCGGAACCGCACAGATAAAGCTGGCAGCGGTGGCCACAAGTGCTTGTTCCACCTTTTGCCCCGCCAGCGAATAAATCCCCCAGCCAAAGCCCGCCGCGATCATCAATGCCGCCCCGCGCAGATCAATACCGGATGTGCTGGGGTTCAACACATAGGCCAGACCCGACAGACCGATAGCGGCCCCGACCCATTGCAGCGGTTTTGGTGAATTGCCCTGCACAATCGCCCCTGCAAACATGGTGATCTGCACCATGCCAAACAGCAATAACGCACCCAAGCCCGCTTGCAGTACCGAATAGGCAAAAGAAAATCCGATGGCGTAAAGCGCCAGCCCCAGCACCGCATCCAGCCGTGGCCTGATCCAAACGCCGCCCTTGACCGCGCCTTGCAGCCACAAGATGATGAACAATACAACGGCACCCGACCCCAGCCGCAACACCGCAAAAGACGCAGGCCCTATGGCCCCGTCCGCTAACGCGGCGCGGTTAATCACCGAATTCGCCGCAAAAGCGATCATGGTCAGCGCGGTCAGAAGGGTCAGGCGCATATGTTTACTTCAAAGCGGCATCCAGCGCCTGATCCAGATCAGCGATCAGATCATCCGCGGTTTCAATCCCGATAGAGACACGCACCATATCAGGTGATGCACCCGATGCGGTTTGCTGTTCCTCGGTTAATTGGCGGTGCGTGGTTGATGCCGAGTGAATGATCAATGATCGCGTGTCGCCCAAATTGGCCACATGGCTGAACAGGTTCACCGCATCGACCAGCTTCACACAAGCCTCATATCCGCCTTTCACCGCGAAGGTAAACAACGCGCCGGCCCCCTTTGGGTAGATTTCCTGGTGCCGTGCATAATAGGGCGAACTTTCCAGCCCTGCATAGGTAACGGATGCTATCCGTGGGTCATTTTCCAGCCAGTTCGCCACAATCTTGGCGTTGTGAACATGGCGTTCCATACGCAGGCTTAGGGTCTCGATGCCCATCAGGGTATAATGCGCCGCTTGCGGGTTCAGGGTCATGCCCAAGTCACGCAAACCGATGGCAATACCGTGAAAGGTAAAGGCAAGGTTGCCGAAGGTTTCATGGAATTTCAGGCCGTGATAGGCAGGTTCCGGTTGTGACAGTGACGGGAACTTATCGTTTTGTGACCAGTCAAAATTGCCGCTGTCAACCACGCAACCACCCATAACCGTGCCATTACCGGTCAGGTATTTGGTCATCGAATGCACCACCAATGTGGCCCCCAATTCAATCGGGCGGCACAGATAAGGCGTGGCGGATGTGTTATCCACAATCAACGGCAGGCCCGCTGCATCGGCAACTTTCGCCACGGCAGGAATATCGGTGACATAACCACCGGGGTTGGAAATACTTTCGCAGAACACCGCACGGGTATCGTCATCTATTGCCGCCGCCAACGCATCCAGATCATCGAAATCAACGAATGTCACCGACCAGCCAAAGCGTTTGATAGTCTGGCCAAGCTGCGTGACACTACCACCATATAACCGGGTTGAAGCCACCACATTGCAGCCCGGCTGCATCAACGGAAACAGCGCCATAATTTGCGCTGCGTGACCCGAAGAGCAACATACCGCACCGGCACCACCTTCCAGTGTTGCAATGCGTTCTTGCAAGGCGGCAACCGTCGGGTTGGTCAGGCGTGAATAAATGTAGCCCACCTCTTGCAGGTTAAACAATGCAGCCGCGTGGTCCGCATCGCGAAACACATAGCCGGTTGTCTGGTAAATCGGCACTTGGCGTGCCCCCGTTGCCGGGTCAGGCCGCGCGCCTGCGTGAACCTGTAATGTGTCAAAGCCGTATGTTGGTGTATCAGTCATGTTTTTATCCCCTAGGGTCTATTGTCCGTTCATGGATCGCATCAGTTTGCCCCTGTTTCGTATAATGCCATGAATTAAAGTGCAGGAATATCCAGATATTTCAAGCTTTAATGAAGCCGCAGGACACGAAACAGGGGCAAACCCGCAGGGCGGGGCGTATTTTGTCCACAATCTCTTCAATAAAATACACCTCCGCTGATGCGATCCATGAACG
>DAOUQS010000299.1 GCA_030625465.1 Amylibacter sp.
TTCATTTTTAACTGCCTCAATGCGCTTTTCGCGTCGTTCTTGAGGCCTAAGATGATTCATTACGGATTCCACGTCAATTTCTTTTTGAATCAATAGGTTGCCTAATTTTCGTCATACAACATCTTGTGTATAGGTTTAAACGAACGTCTATGGTGAGCATTCACCCCTAGTGCTTTTAGGCCCTCTTGATGCTGTTTGGTGCCGTATCCTGCATTGGTTTCCCACCCATAGCCGGGGAACTGTTGCGAAAGGGCAACCATCATTCGATCGCGTGTCACCTTTGCAACGATTGAAGCGGCGGCAATGCTGGATGATTTTGCGTCCCCCTTGATGATGGTTTCACAGGGGCAAATTAGGTTCCAGGGTGCCTTGTTTCCGTCGATTAATGCGAAATCGGCAGGAAATTTCAAGCCAGAGACTGCGTTTTCCATAGCCAGAAGTGAGGCTTGCAGGATATTTATCCGGTCGATTTCCACAACCGATACATGCGCAATGGATACATCAGCGGTTTGTAATATCTGTTCAAATAAGTGTTCACGTTTTTTAGCGGTCAACTTTTTTGAATCATTTAAGCCATCCGGAATATTGTCGGGATCAAGCACAACGGCACATGCGGTAACCGGTCCCGCCCACGGCCCCCGACCAACCTCATCTACACCTGCAATGTTTTGATATGTTTTTAGTAGTTGCTGTTCGCGCAAAAAATCAGGCATGCGTATCCCCATATTATTTTTATATGTATTCGCATGGGGCTATTCATGCGGCAACATAATTAAAGTGAGCTGATCAAAAAAAGAGACACCCACGGGCGCCTCTTTTTCTTGGATCAGTGGCGGAATATCCGCTTAATTATGCGTGTCATTCCATTTGCGAAAGTAGCCGTTGTTTATGTTGCGCGTATTGCGAACATTTTCGCGGTTCTGGTTTGTCGTGCGTTTTGTCGCTTCATGGCGCCTTGAATTGGTATGTTTATTGCCGTGATCCGCATGACTATGGCGTCTTGAATTGGCATGGCCATTGTCGCGGCGTGCATCATAATGTTCGTGACGATGTTTGCGGTGTTTCGACAGGCATCTGCGTGAGTAATAGGTTTTCCACCCGTGGTCCGTGTATTTTTTGCGCAAACATGTTTTGGGACGGTTGTCGTGATGACGGGTACGATTATTGCGATATTCACGTGTATTGCGTCTGGAAACTTCCCTGCGGTATGTTTTCTCTTTGCGGACTTTATGGGCGACTAAACTGACCGCTGCGGCACCAAGTACAATGCGCGCAAGTCGGTTGCCATTACTGGCCGCGGCCACAGGTGAGGCGAAGATTGTTGTTATCGCAATGGTCCCTGCAATCAATGCACCGGTAAAATTAGATATAAGCATTTTGGATCCTTTCAAATTGACGCCTTTCCGTATGGCGTTTGATCTGGGATGAATTTGAAAGAAGCGGTAAAGATAGGCAATTACAACGCGGTGTTATTGGATAACATTGGCAATACGGCTAGTTGTCATTGAATATCACACGCGAAAGGTTCAAGTCGGGTTTATGGAAAATAACATAAAAATAATAATACTGGCTGTTGCTGTCAGTATGGCTGCGGTGGCCCCGTCTACAGCGGCGGCCGATTGCTATGTGGATTATAAAGCCAAGCAAACCACATCAGGTTTGAAATTGCATTATGGCGTTATGAAATTGCCGGATAAATCTTGTGGTGATAATGCCAAGGCACAAAAAGCTGTTTCAAACCGACTGGCGAAGGGTGGTTGGAAGCTGTTAAGAATTCTGTCAAGATTTGATCAATCAGGACTTTTACAAAGGCAGGCCAATGCGGGCGCATACTTCCTTAGATACTAAGAACAGCCGTTTTAAACCGCGCTCATTTGCGTTATGGGGCAGTGTGTTGATTATCGGGCTGCTTCTGGTCGCCTCTATAATCCTGTTTCTGAACCTGCCCGATGCAAATATGTTTAATGACCGCGTTGAACGGATTTTTGTGGAAAACGATGCGCTGACCAGCCCGAATGAAACCAAGTTGCTGGAAATTCTTGCACAATCCGGCACATCGTTTGCCGAAGTGTTGCAGGGCTACCGGTTTATTATATTTGTCTTGCTGGTTTTGTCATCCGCACTTCTAATATCGGCGCTGTATTTTTTGATTACCAATTACGGGCTAAGCCAACGCATGACCGAGATTGAACGATCTGGTATTCATGTTACCAGCCTTGTGGTGAATCGCGATGAACGGGTCGTCCATATCAACACTATGGAATTTGATCTGACCGAAGCCGTTTGCGAAACCCTGTCAGTGCTGTGCGAAGCCCGCCTTGACGATGAAATTATAACAGGTGCGGATCTGGAAGCGATGATCAGCGGCAAAAGCAAACTGGACAGCGATGAGGCCGCCGGCGCGACCCGCATCAAACGTCTGCGCGATCA
>DAOUQS010000432.1 GCA_030625465.1 Amylibacter sp.
CCTGCTCCGCTTTGGCTTGCTCAAGTGATGCTTGCAATGCAGCGGTTTCTTTTTGTGCTTCGTCCTGTGCCGATTTCAACTTTTCGATTTCGCTTGAAGAAACGGTGTCGTTTTTAGTCAACACGGCCACTTCGGTGCGAAGCGCATCAATGCTTTTGTCATTTTCGGCTTTGACAGCTTCCAGGTCTTCTATCTGCTTTGAAAATTCGGCGTTTTCTTTGGCCCCGGCGGCAGCATCCGCACCCGTATCAAGTTTTTCCAAAGCCGTATTGAAACGCTTTTCTAATCTTCTAATCATGCGCATCTTTGTCTCCACTCTGGAATTCAATCATTTGATTCGAAATCTTCTTGCCACAATTATGCATTTTTCCCAATAAAAAACAAATCAATGCGGCTATATCTTCGCGTAATAGCACACATCCGCTTGACCCACCCCAAATGCTTGTTATCACCAATACTAATTCGCCATATCTTTTAGCTGCTATAAAGGGCCGTCTTCGTGGAATTATCAGATCTAAAATCCCAACATCCAGAGCATTTCAAAAAAGCCGCTGCAATCCGAATAATGGCGGCAGATGCCGTTCATGCGGCCGCTTCCGGCCATCAGGGCATGCCCATCGGCATGGCAGATGTGGCCACTGTGCTGTTTGAAAAACATCTAAAGTTTGACGCCGGCAACCCGAACTGGCCTGATCGCGACCGGTTCATCCTGTCCGCAGGTCACGGATCAATGCTGATTTACGCGTTGCTGCATCTAACAGGTTATCAAGATATGACCATCGGGCAAATCCGCAATTTCCGCCAAACCGGTGCGATCACTGCGGGCCACCCCGAATATGGCCACGCCACCGGCATTGAAACCACAACGGGCCCATTGGGTCAGGGTATTTCCAACGCGGTTGGTTTTGCCATGGCAGAACAGGCTTTGCAGGCACGGTTCGGCAAAAAGGCCGTTAATCACCACACCTATGTAATGGCGGGCGACGGCTGTTTGATGGAGGGTATCAGCCACGAGGCTATCGGTCTGGCTGGCCGTCACGAGCTATCAAAACTGATCGTG
>DAOUQS010000302.1 GCA_030625465.1 Amylibacter sp.
ACTGGCTGGGCGCACTTTGGTTTGCCCCGAACGGCCTGAAGGAATATGCGCGCAAGGGGCGCAAAATGCAGGGTATCTATGTGCCTTACTGGACATATGATGCTGAAACAAAAACGAATTACACAGGCCAGCGCGGCACGGTTTACTATGTGACCAAACGTGTTTCGGTCATGGTAAACGGCAAACAGCAAACTCGGACACAACAAGTTCCCAAGGTGCGCTGGTCACCGGCACGCGGGCGTGTGGCGCGGTTTTTCGACGATGTTCTGGTGCTTGGTTCCAAAAGTCTGCCCAAAGAATACACCGACGGGCTGGCCCCTTGGGACCTGTCAGCGATGGAACCTTACCGACCCGAATATCTGGCGGGGTTTCGCGCGGAAAGCTACACCGTGCAACTGGACGAAGGATATAAAGAAGCCCGCGATTACATGAACCGTATGATTGTGCGCGATGTAAAGTTCGACATTGGCGGTGATCGCCAGAAGATCAACACGCTGGATACCGATGTGGGCATCCTGACCTTCAAGCATATCTTGCTGCCTGTCTGGCTGGCGGCCTATAAGTACCGGGGTAAAACCTACCGATTTGTGGTTAACGGCCGCACCGGCAAGGTGCAGGGCGCGCGGCCCTATTCGATCTGGAAAATAAGCTTTGCCGTGATTGCAGGCCTGCTTGTTGCTGCCGCTGTTGGCTATATGGTGGCACAAGGAAACGCATAGGAAACCACACACAGATGATACCAATACGCGATCATAATCCATCAAAACAACGCCCCGTCGTTACCTGGGCGTTAATTGTGCTTAATGTCTTCGTCTTTGCCATGTATTTCCCGATGATGAACGCACCGGCCATTGCATCCTTCTTTGACAGCTGGGCGATGATCCCCGCCAGAGTTACCACCGGATCGGGTTACCACACGGCATTTACCTCAATGTTTTTACATGGCGGCATTATGCATCTTGCCGGTAACATGCTGTTTTTATGGATATTTGGCGACAATGTTGAAGATGCCATGGGGCATGTCCCCTTTTTGATCTTCTATCTTGTCTGCGGGCTTGGCGCCGGTGCGCTGCATGTCTGGTCTGACCCGAACTCGCCATTGCCGATGGTCGGCGCATCGGGGGCAATCGCCGGTGTTCTGGGGGCTTATCTGCTGCTTTATCCAAAAGCACGGGTCGATGTCGCCCTAATCCTGATTATCATCGTGCGCATGTTCACATGGCCTGCGTGGATTGTTCTGACCGCATGGATGGTGTTCCAGATTGTGGGCGGCTTGCTAACCGCCGCGACGGGGGGCGGCATTGCCTATTGGGCGCATATCGGCGGATTTATCATGGGGATTGCATTAACTTTTCCGTTATGGCTGTATCTGGGTGGTCCCGCATACTGGAAAACATGCGATTTTCGCCCGCCTTATGACCCCACTACATTTGCCACCTATATATCAACCATACCCGTTGTCAGGAGAAAACGATGAGTGACTGGAAAAAGCTGACGTGCCATTGCGGTAACGTGGAACTGCGCGTGAAACTGAAAGACGGGCTGAACACTGCACGGCGTTGCAACTGTTCGTTCTGCCGCCGTCGCGGCGCAATCGCGGCCACAACAGAATATCCCGACGGGGTTGAGGTAATAAAAGGCGCCGATAAGCTAACGCTTTACACCTGGGGCACGGGGGCGGCACAACATTACTTCTGCAAGACTTGCGGAATTTACACCCATCACCGCAGACGATCCAACCCGAACGAATACGGCATCAATGTCGCGGCACTGGAAGGGGTCGACCCGGCAAAACTGGGCGAGATCGCATGGATTGACGGTGTGAACCATTCCAGTGACCGCTAACCTTGATTGAACACGTGGGCTGAAGCCCGCCCTACGGGGTTACCGCATCCAAAATCTGTACTGTATTCATCACCCGCGCGAACTCTCCATCCAGATTGCACAGTGACATTGAATGCACCTGCTCGGCAGAATGCGCCACGCCGTCCGGCCCTATGGCCTCATAGGCCCAAACCGCATCGGATGCATATAATACCTCAAACCCCAGGTTGCCTGCCATACGCGTGGTGGTTTCCACACAGTGGTTGGCCGTGGCCCCGCAAACCACCAGCCGTGTGATGCCTGCCGCGCGTAAATCCGCCTCTAGGTTGGTTCCTATAAAGGCACTGTTGACGTGTTTGATCACCACCGCCTCGCCTTTAATCGGGGCTGCGAAAGCCTGTGGGGCGCATCCCGGGTGATCTGTACGAAAGGCAGAGTCTGTTTCTGTTGAATGGTGGTGGATATGGATGACGTGGCCAGCTTGTGCGCGAAACGCTGTCAGCAAAGCCCCGATATTCTGTTCCGCTTGCGGGCAGGATCGCACACCACCCGTGGCATCACGGTA
>DAOUQS010000085.1 GCA_030625465.1 Amylibacter sp.
TCTACAAAGGTAGTTCGTTGTTAAACCATGTAAAAATCTTACTGACATATCTAACCATCCACTAATTACCCTGAAAAGGTCAAGGTATTAAATGGTAGCGCCTACCCCGATCCGATGTTTTGCAAAATGCCGGATCGGGAAGATGTTTACCACCGCAGTTAAGTGAAACACACAGCTGCGGCGGTTTATTCTAGTTTTCCGCGTTACACTTTCTTGCCATTTCGATGGCCTTGTAGGTGCCGGTCAGATCCATCACGAATGAATATGCTTCTTCCGGGAACACGATCATTGTGTATTGCTTTGCGATATCCTCTACGAATTGCGGGCTGTCTGTTAGGATGTAACCGCCGTTCAACCCCATGGCTTCGTTTCCAAGCATGCCTTTGGCCTCACCAAAATACAGGTTCTCGCCCAGAAGAACGGCCACGGCTTTTTTGTCGCCGGCTTTCATTTCGACTTTGCTTGTGGTGAATACGCCAAGATAACCAATGCTGCGGTCTTCCATAAGGCCCATCTGCACCACGTTGCCCATATTATCGGATTTCTCGATCAGACAAGACATTTTGGCCTTGTCGGTGAATACATTCCACCCCTCAACTTCGCCATATTTTTCGAATGAGCTGGCGGCGGCATATGTTGATGTTAGCGCGGCGATTGTGGCACCCATTGCTATCATTTTAAGTTTTGACATAATTATTCCTTTTGTCGAATTGCTTGATGCCCCCCTAAACCCCGGGGCATATGCGTTAAGTATAGTATTGAACATAAACCGTGGCAATTGCTTTGCGGGTCGTGGGGCGGGTTGTTTTATAAAGCAACATCCAAATATTTGGGTGCACACGCGCACTTTAACGGGATGATTTAGTTTATAAAATTACCCCAAGTTGCCGACCCTAGACAAATTTTTGACTTAGAATCGCCATATTGCCACGCAACAGTGTGTTGTTAGTTCGTAAACAATAGGCGCCTTATCGCCCCGGCTGGTTTTTGGCCGTGGTGTTCGGATGTTTCTAAGGAATGCACGTGAAAAAAGAAATTATACTGGCAAGCAAAGACGAGCTTGGGGTGGGAACAGTTCTGAAATCAGGGCGTTACACCATCCAAAGCATTATCGGGCTGAATAATTTCGGTATCAAATACAGCGCGGTGGGCGCTGATGGTGATGATGTTGTTTTAAAAGAGTTTTTTCCGTCAGAAATATGCGTGCGCGATGGGCTGGATGTTACCATCATCTCAAACGAAAGTATCGCCGAGTTCAAAGACCTGATCGGCGGCTTCTTGAAAGATGCAGGTAAACTTGTGGCTTTGGACAATCCCAACATCGGGACAATCCTGGAGGTTTTTGAAGAAAACAATACCGCCTATATGGTCGAGGAAGTTGTCAATGGTGTGTCCTTGCTGGACGCGGTCAACAATCAGGACAGCGCCCTGACCCCCGACCGGATTAGCGAAATTTTAATGCAACTTTTACTGGCATTGCATGACATTCATGCGCTTGGATTACTGCATCGTAATATCGAACCGCAAAATATTACGTTAACAAAAGATTATGAACCGACGCTATTTGTGGACTTTGGAACCTTTCGGGACAAGCCCAGCCGTGAAAGCCGGGCGTTTTCAAAGCTGGCCTCGAATGCAAGCAAATTCGCCCCGATGGAAATGAGCATTGAATCGGGTGATCAAACACCCTCGGCTGATATTTATTGTCTGGCTGCAAGCATTTATTATGCGATAATCGGGAACCCTCCGGTCAGTAACATTCGGCGTATTTCAGAAATTGCACATGGCGATTCAGATCCTTATGTGAATTTGGCCGGGCAAAAAACCGGGTATAAACAAGGCTTCCTGGAAGCGCTGGACATTGCATTGGCGCCGTTCCCCCGCGACCGGATCAAAAGTGCGACCGAATGGTTGCGTTATTTGGATGTCGGGCAGATCAAGGAAATAACTGCGGAAACCAAAAGCCTGTTCAGGCCTGACAAAATCACGGAAACGTACTGGAAAATACCCAGGTCAATTATCCGCCCGACCATCGCGGTCACCATGATGGTCGGCGCGCTGTTTTTCTTTTTAAGCTTGATTGTAAGCAACGCATGAAAATGGCCACAGCATATCCATCATCCACGCGGCCCCATCCCATTTATGAACGCATGTGTCTGAATGCCAAGAATACGAATAAGGAGTAAGGAATACATGACTTCAAGATTTAAAATGCGGCTGGCTGCCATTATTGGTGCGTTATGCATAGCTGTTCCGATGCTGGCCCATGCACAGTCAAGCCAACAGCCCAGACGTGATATCGGGATTATGGCCGGCCCTATAGGCACGACCACCGCCCGCTTGGCCGAGGATCTAAGCCGGACAATGAGCGGGAAGTCGGGTGTCCAGATCAGAGCCATGCTTGGCAAAGGTTCCAGACAAAGCATCAATGACCTGCTTTATCTGCGCGGCGTTGACCTTGCTTTTGTGAATGCCGATGTCTTAACAAATATCAAAATTACAAAACCGCACCATCCCGCACTTGGAAATCTGGCCTATATCGCCAAAGTAACGGATTCAGAACTGCACCTTGTTGTGCGCAAGGATAGCGGCATCAACAGTATTTATGATCTGGCATCGATGAATGTCGGCATGGGCAACAAAGGAAGCGGGTCTGCATTAACGTCCCGCTTGGTGTTGCGGCTGTTGGGCATAGATGTTGCGGGATCGTTCCTGTTTCCGACCGATGGTCTGGATGCGCTGAAAAAGGGTGAATTGGATGCGGCTTTCTTTGTCGGTGCAAAACCGCTTCCGCTATTGTTGAATATAGACGAAGATGATGCGCTGAAAATGATCAGCATTCCGTTTTCCGACAGGCTTGCAGGTATTTATAACGAGGCGGCGTTTCTGTCCGAAGATTACCCGACAATCGTTGAAGAAAAGTTTGTGACCACGATTTCTGTTCCCGTGGTTCTGGCTGTCTACAACAGGTTTGCAAAAGGCAGTACGCGCTATAAAAACCTGAAGGTTTTTTCCGACTTGTTTCTGGAAGCGATCCCTTCGTTGCAGCAACCGCCACGCCATCCGAAATGGAAAGAACTGGATTTGAATGCAACTGTCGATGGCTGGAAACGGTTCCGGTATTTTGACGCTGTGCTGAGCCAATAATGCGAATGAATAATACAACGGCACTTTGTGCCGTAAACTACGAGGTAAGTTAATGCTGAAATTTATAATACGGACGACTATCTGTTTGCTGTCATTGGCGCTGCTGATGATTTCATTCAGTACAGCCGTTTCAGCGCAGTCATCCCGTGCGATTGCCGCGAACAAGGGCCGTATCGGCATACTGACCGCGACGACAACAGGGACCTATGTGAAAATCGGGGGCGATCTTGCACGGGTTCTGGATGGCGAGTCTGGTTTGCGGGTTGTTCCATATCTAAGCACCGGTTCGGTTCAAAATCTGTTCGATTTGATGAACTTCAGACATGCGGATGTGGCCCTGGTTAATGCGGACTCTCTGACCAGTTTCAAAGTGCGCAACCCTGATGACCCGCGTGTGAAAAAGCTTAGCTATATCGCCAAAGTTTACGCATCCGAATTGCATCTTCTGGTTTCCAGAAACTCGGACATACGGTCGATCGCGGACTTGGATGGCCGCACCGTGACCATCGGGCAAAGCGGCAGTGGAACATGGCTGACATCCCAGTTGGTTCTGGGCGCTTTGGGTGTGAATGCAAAGGTTGTTGTCATGCCGAATAATGAAGCGCTTCAGGCGCTTAAAGACGGAAAAGTTGATGCCAACTTTTTCCTGACGGGCAAGCCCTCGGGATTGTTTAAACGCATAAGCGCGGATGAGGGCCTAACCTTGATCGGGATACCTTTTAATGACGCATTAAGCGGAACATATAACGAGACCCAATTTACCAGCGAAGATTATCCCGGGCTTATTGACGACAAATATATCCCCACAATATCTGTGAATGTTATTCTGGCAACATACGGTCATTACCCGCCGGGCAGTGCCGAATTTAAAGCTCTTTCAAGTTTTATACATGAGCTGAATTTGCACATAATAGAACTTCAGTCGCCGCCAAATCACCCTAAATGGCAGCAGTTTTCATTCTCAAGCACAATCCCGGGATGGGAACGGTCTGCGGCCGCAGTGAATGTATTCACTGCGCTAACGCAACAAGAAAAAATATCCGAGCCAAGCATACAGGACATAATGAAGCTAGGCTTTGAATAGTTCCGGGCGAAATAAAAAAAGGATGACCCCAACGGGATCAGGTTAAAAAATGCATATGGTGAAAGCACATAAAGTTCAGGAATTTTCCGATAAATTACCGGAAGGTACAATGCTGTTCAACGGGGAATACACGATAAAAAAGTTCCTGAATGATGGCGGGTTTGGCCTGACTTATCTTGCATCGGATGGCTTGAATAGAAATGTTGTCATCAAGGAATGTTTCCCCAAAACAATCTGCCGCCGCAGTCAGTTAATAGTCGGAATACGTTCCAAAACACATATGCTTGAATTCTCAAACATGGTCGATTTTTTCATTAAAGAGGCCGTGAAACTCTCGAAGCTTAAGCATCCGAATATTGTCCACGTACATCATGTATTCGAAGAAAATTCCACGGCGTATATGGCAATGGATTATGTCACCGGCTCGGACATGCTGACCCTGCTGGAAAACCCGAATTATAAGTTTGAGCCCGACGATATTATCGAGATCACGCTAAAAATACTTGACGCAATGAGTTATATTCACGCGACGGATATGCTGCACCGTGATATTTCGCCCGACAATATTCTTATTGATAACCGGGGCGAGCCGAAAATCATTGATTTCGGCGCATCGAAAGAAGACGTAAGCAAAGCCAGCCGCGCGCTTTCAGCCCAGTTGCAGATTGTGAAAGAAGGCTACTCGCCGCAAGAGTTTTACATAGAAGGCAGTAAGCAAACCCCTGCAAGCGATCTATACGGAATAGGGGCCAGCCTGTACCACTGCATTACCGGTGAGGTGCCGTCGAACAGCAATTTACGGTTAAGTGCGGTGGCACAGGGCGCGCCTGATTTATACAAACCGGTCGCGGGACGCTTCAAAGGTTACCCTGCAAACTTTCTTGAGGCGGTCGACAAAAACATGGAACTGTTCCCGCAAAGCCGTTCACAATCGGCCTCTGAATGGTTGGCGATGCTTGGCGGCGACCCGAAAAGCAATGTCGTTCCAATCGTGCCTAAACGCAAAAAAACCATGAATATTTCGGTAAGTAAATTCAAACCGGTATTTGCCACCGTTGGATTGTTCGTGCTGCTGTCGGGTGCCGCGACTTACTATCAGGTCTTTCATAACAACCCCGATAATTCCATACAGACGATCATATCGGTCAAAAAACCGGACGGTCTGGATGTGGTCGTGAAAAAACAGGTGCCAGTGGTTAAAGTCGAAACACCGGTTGCAAAACAGATACCTGTGGCGGCAAAGCCCGCAAAAAATACGACTTCCCGACCAACACGATCTATTGCGGAAATCATGTCGGAACTGGCGCTTGAAGCCCCGTTAGACGGTGGTGCTGACATAACAACGCTTCCTGTGAAGTAGGGTGTATCATGCGTGAAAACCTTAACAATCAGGGGCAATAACAGTCATGTTGTCCTTTTTTAGAACCAAAAGAAATCTGGACATTAGTTCCGAGATCAATCGCGGCGCCCGGGATTACCAAGAGGACGCGGTTGAATATTATATTCCGGACGATCGGCAATCCGCGGTCATGGTCTTGGCGGACGGATTGGGTGGCCATGCCGCCGGTCACGTTGCCAGCTCGATCGTGTCCGATCAGGTGATGCAGGCATTGAAACCCGACCCGACCGGCACCACGGATTTCCAAAAAAACCTGCGTAAAAAATTGAAAATGGCGGCGGACGTTGCAAATGACCATGTGCGTTTGCATATGATGGAAAATCCCGAAACCGAGGGCATGGGCTCTACGCTTTTGGCAACGGTCATCATTTCCAATTACCTGTACTGGATTTCCATTGGCGACTCTCCGTTGTATCTTTTTCGCAAAGGTGCCTTGACGCAATTGAACCAGGACCATTCCATGGCACCGAAGCTGGATGCTTTGGCCAAAAATGGATCCCTTACAGTCGAAGCTGCACTGAACCACCCGATGCGAAATTCATTGCTGTCAGTCATTGTCGGCGACAGTTTCAAGCATGTGGATTGCCCCCGAAAAGCGTTCAAGCTTGCCAAAGAGGATCTTTTGATTGCGGCCAGTGACGGTTTGCAGTTTTTAAGTGACCGTGAGATTGAAGAAACACTTATGCAGGTGAATGATGAAAGCTCCAAGGAAATTGCCAGCGCCTTGATGGAAGCGGTTTTGCATAAGAAATCCCCACATCAGGACAACATCGCAATTTGCGTTCTTCGGGCCGATGAATGTGTGAACGGCCCCAGCCTTCGTCATTAATTCAATGCAGAACAGGTTGGGATCGGCCATGGTGGGGATGTGCAATCACGGTTCTGCCGCGCAGCAACAGCTTTAGAAAATCAAAATACCTAAAAGCAGCGACACTGCAATTCCGACCCAGACAATATTCAAAACAGCAACAGCGCGGCGGATATCTTCAGGATCAAGGTGCCGCCGCGCGTTTGCATTCACAAACGGATAGTCGACTTTTTTGCCATCATAAAATCGCGGGCCTGCAAGGGAAATATTTAGCACGGCGGCCATTGCCGCCTCTGGCCATCCCGCATTCGGGGACCGGTGAAGTGGCGCGTCCTTTAGAACAATCTTAAAGCTGTGGTGTGGTTTGGATGTCAGGCATATTAAAATGCTGCTGAAACGTGCGGGGATCAAGTTCAGAATGTCGTCCAGCTTGGCGGTCGCATAACCGAAATCACTGTGTTTTTCGGTTTTATACCCGATCATCGAGTCTGCCGTGTTGATCACTTTATAGATCAGGATGCCGGGAAGCCCGAAGACCAGATACCACAATGCAGGCGCGATAACCCCGTCTGAAAAATTCTCGGCGGCACTTTCAATTGCGGCGCGTGCTACATCACTGGGCTGCATATGTCCGGTGGTGCGCCCGACAATTCGGGTAACTTCCTTGCGCCCTAATGTCAGATCCTTGGCAAGTGCCACGCCCACATTCATGACATGCTGCACAAGACTTTTATGGGCCAGAAGTACGGAAACAACGATGACCTCGATAATTCCATAATCAGGAATAACGGTTAGAAGCCAGCCTGACAAACCGGCCAGAAGCACAAGAATGCCGACAACCAGGAACCCTTTTATTTTTCGCAATGGTTCTTTGTTTAGTTTTTCGTCAAACCACGAAATCCCCGTACCAAAAATTTTGACAGGGTGCGGGATGCGCGACCACAACCATTCAGGTTCGCCAAGGACGGCATCCAGTATTAAAGCAAGCAGCAGAATTTCGACATGGTTCATCAATACCGTCCTAAAACATCATTTAAACGTGATAGATCAGCTATATTAGCCGGTAGTCCCAGTCTGACCCATTTTCCCGAATATGGAAAGATGCGTGTCAGGATATGGTTGCGGCAAAGGTGATTGTGTAGTGTTTTTGCCGATGATGTTTCGGCCAGCACGAACAGGTCGGTGCCGCCGATTACGGTTATGCCGTTTTGTACCAGAACAGCCTTTAACTGCTTTGTCATTAACGCAAGCCCTGTGCGTGTCTGATCAACCCATTTGGTGTCCGATAATGCTTTTTCGCCGATGAACTGGGCGGGCCCCGATATATTCCACGGCCCAAGCTGTTGGGTGATTTTATACGCTAAATTGGCGGTGGTTATGGCAAAACCCAAACGTAACCCCGCAAGCCCCCAGAATTTTCCGGTGCCTTTCAGAATGATGTGGTTTGGACGTTGCGCAAGGTCGATCAAAGAGCTT
>DAOUQS010000325.1 GCA_030625465.1 Amylibacter sp.
GTTATTAACCAGATGCAGCATCGCGATTGTGACGATAAACGATAGGTAGAACCAGTTCGCCACATAAATATGCGGCTCTTTTCGTTTGAAAATTGTCCCCATGAACACAGCCAGATATGCGACCCAGACAATGGTCAGCCAAATATCCACATACCATTCAGGTTCGGCATATTCTTTGGATTGTGTGGCGCCCAGCAAATAACCGGTAGCAGCCAGAACGATGAATAATTGATAACCCCAGAACACAAACCAGCTTAGGTTGCCGCCCCAAAGGCGCGCGGCAGAGGTGCGTTGCACAACATAAAATGATGTAGCAATCAACGCATTGCCGCCGAAAGCAAAGATCACAGCCGATGTATGCAAAGGCCGCACCCGACCGAATGTTGTATATGGAAGATCGAAGTTAAGGGCGGGAAAGGCCAGTTGGAAAGCAATGAACACACCAACCAGAAAACCGACAACGCCCCAGAATGCGGTGGCGATCACGCCTGCCCTGATGACATCGTCCTGATAGCCGGTTTCAACTGCGGGTTTTATTTCGCCGAAACACCTGACCTCTCTTACGAAAAGGAAGAATGCTACTGCCATTACTATTATAGCGTGTAATGTGTAGGCCACATCCTGGCCAAAATTTGCAGCCATAGCCGCGAATATCGTAATGAGTGCCAATACGATTAGTTTTAAAATGTCCATGTCCCGGCCTTTTGCTGTCCCGTTGGTCTGATGCACGGTTACCCTTGCATAATCTTTGATCTGAATCAAAGTTTCAGATAGTATGACTGATAGTATGAATTGGTACAGAAGTTCAAGATAGGAGATACCCCCCATGTCCTACAAATCCATTTTAACAATCTGGGACGGCAAAGACAGCAGCATTCCCTCTATTCGCAAGGCTATTCAGCTGACGATTGAAGCGAAGGGGCATCTGCATATTATTTGCCCGGCCTATATCACGATCATTCAGGGGCAATCCTACCCCTATCTGGATTTTCCAGTGGAATTGAAGGAAGAGGAACGCGAACGCGCCCAGGAAAAAGCGACCGAGCTGCTAGAGCAAGCCGAGAAGTTCGCCCGCGAGGAAGAAATTTTCTATAGTGTCGAAATGGCCGTGATCAACCGCGATCAACTATCCAGCCTGATGGCGCATACCGCCAAGTTTTGCGATCTGACGGTTTTACCGCGCCCGTTCGGGCCGGAACGCACTGAAACCGACGAAAAGATTACCGAAGGTACGCTTTTGGCATCTGAATGTCCGGTACTGATCATCCCCGATGATGATAACGGGCATCGGGAGGAAAAGATCGTAATTGCATGGGATGGCAGCGAACACGTCTTGCGCGCGGTGCGCGGTGCGTTGCCGCTTTTGCGCAAAGCCAAACAGGTTGATGTTGTGATCGTGGCAAATTCCAGACGTGCGGAACTAGAGGCCGAGGCCTCTAGCAACATCGCAATCTTTCTGGCGCGTCACCGTATCAAGGTTGAGGTCAATATCCTGCCCAATACGGCCGCCAAAGTTGCCGATATTATCCGTTCGCACGCGAATGATCTTGGGGCCAACCTGATTGTGATGGGCGGCTACGGGCGTTCCCCGATGCGGGAGTTTCTGTTTGGCGGGCCGACACGGAATATGTTGCAAGATTGCAGGGTGCCTATTTTCATGGCGCATTAGGCGGATAGATCAGCCGGTGATAATTATTGACCTAAGCCAGATAGCCGCCGTCAGCATCATCACCGGTTTCCGCCAGAAGCCCGGCAAAATCTTTTACAATCACATGGCGCTTTTTTTCCAATGCGATAACGCCGTCTTTCTTCAGGCTGTTTATCTGGCGGCTAACCGTTTCCAGCGTTAACCCCAGATACTCGGACATGGCTTCACGCGTCAGGCTTAGGTCAAAGGAAATATCATTTCCCAGTATTTGGGTATGCGGCGTATTTTGACGCCGCGCAATAATCACCAAAAGGCTGGCAATTTTTTCACGTGCGGTTTTTCGCCCCAATAGCAGCATCCATTCACGCGCCGCATCCAGTTCATCCAGTGCAATTTCCAGCATACGTTCGCTAAGGTGCGGAATGTCACGCAACAGCTTTTCAAACGGCTTTTGCTCGAAGCGGCATAATGTCACCTCTGTCGTCGCTTCGACA
>DAOUQS010000290.1 GCA_030625465.1 Amylibacter sp.
ACCACCCGAAGAACAAATGTCGACCGGTGCGACCCGCGCAAGATACCTTGTGGCATCGCGCACCGCAGAAATCGTACTTTGGTAAGACCACATCAAACGGCTGCCTTCGATCATAATGGCAAAGACCAGCAGTAACATTGGCAGCAGAATTGCAAATTCCACTAATACGACACCGTCGCAATCATCAATGAAACGCTTAATCGGGGTGATATGTTTTGTGTTATTTTTCATGTTCCTCACCGATACAACTGCACAACATCGTGGAAAATACCGCTACTGCCGGTGCTACCGCCACCACCACCCGCAGAGCCGATGACCTCGACCCAGAAATCGAATGTCGGGGGCGATGAAGCATCAGATCCAACCGGTTCGGTGATGAATAGTTCGACAAATTCTTGAACCGGTACATTGGTTTCATGCCCGTTTATGGGATTGGCCGCGCAATCAATACCAGCCGCAATAACCACACGGCGTTTTGGGTCAGCCGACTGGTTGGTGGAACACATCGGACGGCCTGTTTCAGCCCGTCCATTTAGAATATCCGTTGAAACAAAACCGCCACCTGCGGCATCAATTTCAGCCTTGTAATAGGCGTACCGGGTCGTTGCCGCAGGGTGCGGGTCTGTGCCGCCGTAATTCATTGCAACGTAGTTTGCCCGTCCAATGCTCCAGTTGCCGTCACCAATACGCGAACAGGTTCCTGCAGCAAAACAATCATCTTGCGGCAGTCCCACGGTATCAGGTGAAGCTTCATCGCTATTACCGATACAACTGCCCCCCCCCAAAGGAACTTTACCTTTTATCACATTCGGCGCAGGCTGATAATCAGCATCGACTTTCTTACCGCTCATGCTTGCCGCATAAATATCGAACCGCACGTTAAAAGCCGCATTTTCAATACCGACCTTTTGTCCGGGTTCGGTTTCCACACCCCTTTGGGCAAAACACTGGGTAATATTGTTTTCAGCACCGATCAGGCACTTGGTCAGATTGGCACCGGTCAGGCCGGAACATGGGCCAGAACCGTCAATCTTAAATCCACCGGGATCAAGAAAGCCAAAGTCACCCGGACCCCATGCAGCACCGCTGCCACCCGATCTTAACAGGATCATATCACCGACGGTATCGGGATCATCGGCGGAAAAACTTGGGTCGGGAATGCAAAACATCAGTGGGGTGATATCGCAGGCGTATTGGGTGAAACCGGCAATCGCCACGGCTGTGGCATTGTTGTTTACGCCGGTATTTCCGGTTAGCGCCGAAAACGCCGCCGAGAATGTTAAATCTACAGTTTGCGGGACAACTTCAACACGCGCATAAATCGCATCGGCGGGATCTGTGGTAATTCCGCCCGCAACCGAGGCCGTGTCACTGGCCGGAAGCGACGCATAAAATGTCAGCCCGTAATTTGTTGAACCCGACAGTGTTTTTGCACCATTACCGTAGGTTTGTGTATCCGAGATTAAGGTGCTTGCCGCAGAAATTGCGCGCGTTATAGAATCTGCATTTCCATCCAGCTCGCCGGCTGCGGCAAGGGCCACATGATCCGCATATGATTGCAATTCGGATCGGGTTGCCGAAACACGCCCGACATCGAATGACATCGCGATGATGCCAAACAACACGGCAAATGAAACCCCCCAGAAAACCAGGATTGTACCGTCTTCAGCCTTTAACAGTGACTTGATTTTATCGACGATTAACATTTCTTGTCCCTATGGGTTCAGGTTTCGGTGATCTAGTTTATCAGTTGCTGATTTCCACGACTTCGGTATCTGTGCCGCGGCGCACTTTAATCCTGATGCTGGATGTTTTTTCTTCTACAACAGGGGATTTTTCCCGCATCAGATCACTCAGACGGACCGAATCCAAAGGCTGGTCAATCGCCGCATCAAGCGTTCTAAGTGACAGGCTTAACGAACCGGCCTTTTGCGCAAGTGCCAGTTTCTGGCCCTGCTCGGGTGTTATCTCAACGGTTATCGTGCGCGCTACTCCGGGTGTATTGGATTGTTCATCCGACACCTGATCGACGCCGATAATACGGATATTCTGCATAATCGTAACTGCGCGCATATTTCCGTTTTTGCCCTGTGTCATGACAATATCAACCTTGTCACCCGGGGTCACAAAACCACCGACAGCGGTTGTCGCATCGACCTTGATCGCCATTGCACGGGTGTTTTCCCCCAGCGTTTGAACAATCGTTACTTTTTCGCCGAATTTGGAAACTTTGGATATCAGCAGCAATTCACCTTGTGAAAGTGCCCTTTTGGCACGGCGCGCTTCCTGTCCGTCTTGTGGAATAAGGCGTGAATAATCGGTGAAAACACCTGAAGGAACCGCCGCGCGCGGCCAAGAGATTGTAGTCAGCATATGCGCTTCAATCGCTTTGCCAAACGGAATGTCTTTACCGGCGACAATCACGCTGACAAGGTCCGGCGTTTCACTATTCGATGCTACGGCAGGCGCAACATTCAGAAACTCCCGCGCGGCGAAAACTGAACCGCCTGCAACGGCAAGCCCCAGTAATGCAACAAAAATAGAACGTGTACGCATA
>DAOUQS010000017.1 GCA_030625465.1 Amylibacter sp.
TTTTGCCTGTCAGGGGATGTGGCAAAAGTCGAAACGCTGTTTCAAGTCCAAGTAGATTTTTTCTAACGCTATGAAATGGATAGAGGACTTTCCGTTTTTTGTTATCTTGATGGGGTTATCTTGTTTTGCGATGTATATCCCAATGTTGCATGCGATACGACTGGAAGACTGGCTGACCGCACGGACGTTTTTTTATAATGCCACTTTTTTAAGTATACTAACCGCGATTGTCGGTATTGCGACCCGCAGACAGGTAAAGGGTGCTTCCGCCAGCGCGCATTTGCTGACCATGCTGGGGGCTTATGCAATCCTGCCGATCTTTTTGGCAATGCCGATGGCGCATCTGGTTAAAAGCATCACTTTTTTCCAAGCCTACTTTGAAATGCTGTCCAGCCTGACCACAACGGGGGCCAGTTTGTTTGATAACCCAAAGGCGATCTCGGAGCCGTTACACCTGTGGCGCGCATTGGTTGGCTGGCTTGGCGGGTTTATGATTTTGGTCGTTGCCATGGCTATATTTGCACCGCTCAATATGGGCGGATTTGAAATCTATGCTTTGCAACGTCATCGTAAAGTTGCGGTATCACAGACGCAAAAGGCAGAGGTGTCGGACCGGTTAAACCGTTTTGCCACACAGATTTTTCCTGTGTATCTGTTTCTTACGTTTGTTTTATCACTTGTGCTGATCGTCCTTGGTGAACGTGTTCTGGTTGCTGTTAGCCATTCGATGGCCATACTTTCAACCAGCGGCATTTCCCCTGTCGGCGGTCTGGCAGGCACGCAGGGCGGGTTCATCGCCGAGGCGGTGATGTTCATGTTCCTGTTTTTCGCGGTTTCCCGCAATACATTCCTGTCAGGGCGCGAACAGGATAGCTGGCAAAGCTTCCGCCAAGATAAAGAAATCACCCAAGCTTTGTTATTAATAACGATTATACCTTTGTTACTCTTCATCCGACACTGGTCCGGCTCTATCGAACTAAACGACCAAGCCGATAGCTTGTCAGCGATTACATCCCTTTGGGGCAGTGTTTTTAATGTCATGTCTTTCCTGACCACAACAGGTTTCGTCAGCCAGTCATGGGAAGCCTCACAAAACTGGTCAGGCTTGAATACACCGGGCTTAATCTTCATCGGATTGGCGTCCTTGGGGGGTGGGGTGGCCACAACTGCCGGCGGGATCAAGCTGTTGCGTATTTATGCGCTTTATAAACACGGGTTGCGGGAAATGGAGCGGCTGAGCCACCCAAGCTCTGTCGGCGGGGCGGGCGAGCGTGGGCGGTCTATACGGCGCGAAGGGGCTTTTGTTGCCTGGATATTCCTGATGGTCTTTGTCTTGACACTGGGTGTTATAATGCTGGCGCTGACGCTGACGGGGATTGATTTTGTTGACGCACTTGCATTTGCAACGGCCGGACTAAGCACGACAGGGCCTTTGGTGCATATAGCGATTGAAGATGGTACAAGTTACGCAAAGCTTCCGGACTTGGCCAAAGGCATACTTTGTGTCGCAATGATTCTTGGGCGGTTGGAAACTGTCGCTGTTATTGCGCTGTTCAACCCGAATTACTGGCGTTAATAGCACATATCGATCTAAAAAGTGTTAACAATGGCGGGTTTGTGCTGGATAATCCAGAATTGCGCTCTAGTATCACGCGAATAATAAGAAACTGCCTGTGCAAATACAGGCCAATAACGAAAGCTGGTATAAATGGCTGCCGATAAAGCAAACTTGCAGGATGCATTCCTGAATAACGTACGCAAAGAAAAGAACTCTGTAACCGTGTTCTTGATTAATGGTGTAAAATTACAAGGTGTGATCACCTGGTTTGACAACTTTTGCATCCTATTGCGCCGTGATGGCCAATCGCAACTTGTCTATAAACATGCGGTATCAACTATTATGCCGGCCCAACCCGTCATCTTATATGATGGAGACGGAGAATAGACGCGCCCGATATTACCCGCGTCAGCGTTCTACATCCAGATATCTGGAGCCGCGACAACCGCCGTTCAGCACAACATTCACTTGATGAAGCGGTATCGCTTGCGCATGCCTTAAGGCTTGAAGTTGCGCAGGCATTGGTTGTTCCGTTGAAAAAGCCGCAAGCGGGGCTTTTATTCGGCAAAGGCAAGCTGGAAGAATTGCAGGCGACTTTTGTTGCCGAGGATATTGGTCTGGTGATTATCGACGGGCCGGTGACACCGATACAACAGCGTAACCTAGAAGAAAAATGGGGCGTGAAGGTCATGGATCGCACCGGATTGATTCTGGAGATTTTTGGCGATCGGGCCGCAACCCGTGAAGGCGTGTTACAGGTTGATCTGGCAGCACTTTCGTACCAGAAAACCCGCCTTGTACGCAGCTGGACACACCTTGAACGCCAACGTGGCGGGCTTAGCTTTGTTGGTGGTTCGGGTGAAAGCCAGCTGGAGTCTGACAGACGCGCCATTGATGACGCAATTGTGCGCCTTAAACGGCAATTAGCCAAAGTGGTGAAAACCCGCACTTTGCACCGTGATGCGCGCAAGAAAGTTCCCTATCCGATTGTTGCCTTGGTCGGCTATACAAATACTGGTAAATCCACTATTTTCAATAAGATAACGGGCGCTTCGGTGATGGCAAAAGACATGCTGTTTGCCACGCTTGACCCGACGATGCGCGCGGTAAAGCTGCCATCAGGGCGCGATATTATTCTGTCCGATACGGTGGGTTTCATCTCTGATTTGCCAACCGAACTTGTCGCGGCCTTTCGCGCAACCTTGGAAGAGGTGCTGGACGCGGATCTGATCATACATGTCCGCGACATAGCGCATCCCGAAAGCGATGAGCAGTCAAAGGATGTTCTGGAAATTCTGACGAAACTCGGCATCGAAGAAACCGCACAGCAATCTATTCTAGAGGTCTGGAACAAGGTTGATATGCTGGATTCGGAACATATCGAACAACTGGATATAGTTGCCGCGCGTAGCACTAAAATTGTAGCGACCTCTGCGTTGACAGGTAAGGGCATGGCCGATCTGTTGGATATGATCGAGGAAAACCTTGTCGAGCCTGCTGTCACCGAAGAAATCAAATTAGCGTTTTCAGAAGGCAAACGCCGGGCGTGGTTATTTTCACATAATGTTGTTGATGCTGAAGAACAGATCGATATCGGATTTAAGCTAACAGTAACATGGACGGCTAAGCAAGCGGCGCAATTCCAAAACGTTTAGGGTCCGGCTGCCGGACCCTATATTTAACACAAAACCATTAAACTTTCCAAATCAATATAACGCCATAATATTGACACATTTAAGACCTATTTAGCCTTAGTTGGCACAATTAAGGCGTATGTGTGTCAGTTTTTTGACTTTTTGTAGCAAGCGTAGCGAGTATTTGGAGTATGTTAAGTGACTGATATTTTACAAGAATTTAATCACAATCAAATAAATATAATTGATTGGCCTGAAAAGTTAGAATCAGAAAACGATATCGATTTGTTTAATCAGGTAATGGAAATATTTACAAAAACTGACAGCAACAAGGTTGCGTCTTTATAGGTGATAGCTGTTACTCGGGTTTTAACGGTTGCAACACCGTTATCCCGACAGCACCCCCGCGTGCCCGTTCAGGGTCAAGTGACATCGGGATATATTCACCCCTGCGCCACAGTTGCGCCAGATCATCATAATGCTTTGAAAACGGATGGCCGGATTGTCCGGTCGAGATTATGAATAATGAACTGTCGGGGTCGGAAAAGTCTATAACGGCCCGAAACCCTGCCGCATGCACATTGGTATAAGGGGCATCACCTGTCCCGCTTGTGCGGGCACGTTGTAAGGTGTTGTCGCCGCCGCCGGTATCCTGACGAATGTTTGTAAACCAGCCCAGCAGTGGAATTTTTCCCAAAACCTCATGATCTTGATGAGCTTGGTGGGCCTGACCCCAACGCCAGCTATCAATGCGCCGGCCATATTTTTCGCTTAACTCCAGCAAGGCATCATCAAGCGACATGCGCGCGATGTCGGTGCAGCTTTCGTTGCGGGTTGAGGGGCGAATGTCGCACCATTGCGATGCACCATCTATATCACGGTATACCCGTTCGATAAAAACCGGATCGGGACGGGGGAACTTGCCAATCAACGGGCCCAGCTCGTCAGAGGCCAGCCGGTTTTGCAGATTGCGCAACCATGCGGCATAAATCAATGGCTCTGGCAGGTGTGCATCCATTTCACCATTCCAGCCAGCCAACAAATCCAGTGCGGAGTGACGCAGATGTTCAGGCGTGCCGGCGGGTGCTTTTACACCGGAAAACCACAGCTCTTTCGCGATCAGCGGCAGTAATGAGCGTGCGGTATAGGACACGGTATCATTCTGGGCGTCGATAAAGCTTTCGCGTGTGTGTACCGTGCGGTTGTTCAGCAGCTTTTCTAGGCGGTTAATACGTTGTGTATCACCCCATAAGTAGCTGACATGATTTGGAAATTCATCATCGGTAAGCTTGTTGTTGGTGTTAGCCACAATACCACTAACGGGGTTTAGTTCATACGGGTTTTCAAGGAAGTCGAAATAGCCGTCCCACTGGTTGCGCCGCAACCAGCCTTGGGAAGGAATGCGCCCTAAACTGGCATGGTTTGGCTGCCGCTTGGGCATCTTCCCGATGGTTTGCAACGCAATTGAGTTTTTATCCGCAATTATCAGGTTCTGCGACGGGGCGGTAAACTTGCGTACGGCTTTGCGGGCCTGAAATACGGATTTTGCATGCATCAGTTCAATGGCAGCAGACATTGAAATGTCCTGGGGTTCAAGCGCGCTCCAGCGCAGTGACGTTACATGACCTTCGGGTGTTATCGACCCTAAAGCGTAATGTTTGGCGGGAATAACAGGGCCGTTATCGGTATATTGCAGCTTGATCGTGTGGCTGGTCCCGTCTTTAACATTGATTATAACGCTTTTTGTTTTGAATGGCTTATAACCTTCAGGCGTTAAATATTCATCCGGGTTTTCCGGATTAAGCTTTTCAATATAGACATCAAGATTATCCATATAGGAACTGGTGACACCCCAAGCCAGATTATGCGACCGGCCAGTCAATATTGTCGGCATGCCGGGGATCGTCGCACCAATAATTCCGACGTTTTCGAATTCCAGATGCGCAAGCATCCAGATGGACGGTGCGGTCAGGCCAAGGTGGGGGTCGGTTGCCAGCAAAGGCGCATTGGCAGCTGAACGGTCGGCTGAAACTGCCCAGGCATTTGAAGCGCCACCCATCGCGGCCGGGCGGATAGGGTCCAATGGGTGATATTGATTTTCTGCAAATTGGGTCGGCATCTTTGATGCGGGGAACAATTGCGTGAACTCCGGCAGGCTTAAAGCACCTGTTCCCGGGGCATCGGGCATAATATCTTTTGTTAAATCGGCCCCGATTGTCAAAGAAACCTGTGCGCGCAGCACTTCATTGCGCAAATTACTGTCCAGCTGCAAAGCCATCAAACGCATGATTGCCAGACTATCGGCGGGTCTCCATGGTGCGATATATTTGGAAAACAGAAAAAATTCGGGCGCGCCGCGACCAAGGGCTTGTGCATTCACAGTGCGAAGCCAGGCGTTCACACCTTTTGCATAAGCGTTTAAGGCCTGCTTTGTCTGGTCGGTCTGAAATTGGTACGATTTTTGCGCCAGCGTATACAGATCAAGCCTGCGGATGAACTCATCTGTCGTGACGGTGGGCTCGCCAAATAGCTCTGATAGGCGGCCTTGTGCAGTGCGTCGCAGCATTGTCATTTGCCATAAACGATCCTGTGCATGGACAAATCCAAGGCCGAAATAAACATCATGATCGTTCTGGCCTAATATATGCGGGACATTATTTGTATCGCGCACAATTTCAACCGCAGCATCAATCTCTGCAATCTGGTATGTCGCATTATAGTTGGGCAGGGACCTAACCGCAAAATAATAGGCCAGAATACCGCCTGCGACAGCCAGTAGGAACATCGCAACAAAACCGCGCATGAGCCAGCGAAACAAAAAAGTCAAAATTATCTCCGATATTAACCATCATGGCCTATCAGCCCGTGCCAAAAGGGGCAATAGAATGGCCGCTTTATAGAGTATTGCCGTGAAATATTAAGCGGTTTTATTATAGGTCATCATAAATTAGAAAATCGGCCTTCAAACATGCTGTTTTATGCAGTAATGCAATGGACAGAACCTATGAGGCTGCCATGACTATCATATTCGACAAAAACCGCCCGCTGAAAATAGCACCGTCCATCCTGTCTGCGGATTTCGCCAGACTAGGTCAGGAGATTACGGATGTTGAAGAAATGGGGGCGGACTGGATACATGTAGACCCCATGGACGGGCATTTTGTGCCGAACCTGACAATCGGGCCAAATGTGGTTGCCGCCATTCGGCCCCATGTGAAAACCGTTATGGATGTGCATTTGATGATTGCCCCTGCAGATCCCTTTCTGGAAGCATTTGCCAATGCGGGCAGCGATATTCTGACTGTTCATGCCGAGGCGGGACCGCATCTGGATCGCAGCTTGCAAGCGATTAGGTCTTATGGGTGCAAGGCCGGTGTAGCTTTGAACATCACCACACCGCTTTCCGTGATCGAATACTGTTTGGACAAAATCGATTTGATCTTGGTGATGACGATCAATCCCGGGTTTGGTGGACAAAAATTCACGCATTCCATTGTGGATAAGGTGGCTGCGGCACGCAAAATGATTGGTGACCGCCCGATTTGGCTAGAGGTCGACGGCGGTGTATCACCTGAAACTGCCCCTTTATGCTGGAAAGCGGGTGCCGATGTGCATGTCGCGGGGTCAGCCGTGTTCAAGGGTGGAACGCCAAGTGATTACAAACGTAATATCGAAGCGATCCGCGCTTCTTGCAAATAAAAAAGACCAAATAAAAAAGGCGGAATAAAACCGCCTTTTCATATCATGGTTTAAAGTGTGTTTATCTGATTACGCGATTGTATTTCGAGCCTTCCAGCGAAATCCCGACAAGCACACCGGATTGGTCAAACACGACACTGTAAACGCCATTCCGAACTGTATTTGTATCCATGCTCGCTGAATCTGCTTTGTCGATCAAGGTATATTCAAGATCGGCGCCAAGTGTCCAACCGGACTTGGAACGGAATTTCTGTAATGCATTTTGATCCATGAAGAACAGCACCTGTGCAACTTGTGAGACGCCGGCTTGCAGCCCCCATGAGCCCGCAACGGTATTGTAGTAATCCACAGGTGCATTGCCGACCAGCAACGAGCCTTCACCGTATGAGCCGCCGAATATAAAGCTGCCCTTGGTGATCTTGGGCATGACCAGCATGCCAGCCGCATTATCAACCAGTGATGTTGTGAACGGTACTTCTGCCTGCATTTGTCGCAATGCGGCTTCAACGCTTGAATCAATCTTGAAACGCGCATTACTTTCGGTGCCACCGGAACATGCCGATGTTAGCGATGCGCCTGCTGTTACGATAAAACCCCGCCGGGTCCAATTAGTCATGGTATTGCTCCTGTATAAGCCTGCTCGTTACGGTCTATTGCCGAATTGCTGTTGTTTTAGTCTATATTTGGTATGCTGTCACCACAATACATACAAGTAAGCGTGTTTTTGCTTGGTTTTTGGCGGTTTAATCAGCTATTGCCAGCTTTTTTGCGACTTCGCACGCGTAATACGTCAATATACCCGCGCAACCGGCGCGTTTAAAGGATAGCAGGCTTTCCAGAATGATCTTGTCGCGGTCGACCCAGCCATTGGCGGCGGCGGCTTCAAGCATCGCGTATTCGCCACTGACCTGATAGGCAAAAGTCGGTACGTTGAATTCTGTGGTGACCCGCTGGCATATGTCCAGATAGGGTTGGCCGGGTTTGACCATAACCATGTCCGCGCCCTCGTTCAGGTCACGCGAAATCATCCGCATCGCCTCATCCGAATTGGCGGCATCTATTTGATAGGTGTGTTTGCCGCCGATCAATGCACCGGTGGCGCCAACCGCATCGCGAAAAGGGCCGTAATATGCGGATGCGAATTTGGCGGAATAGGCCATGATCGCGACATCCGGAAAATCATTTTGTTCCAATGCGCGCCGGATAACACCAATCCGCCCGTCCATCATATCGGATGGGCCCAGAATATCCGCACCGGCATCTGCATGTGTCAGGGCTTGCCGTTCCAGAACCATCAAGGTTTCATCGTTTAACACGATACCGTCTTTGACAATGCCGTCGTGGCTGTCCGAATTATAGGGATCAAGGGCAACATCCAGCATGATCCCGATATCGGGCACCGCGGCTTTAATCGCGCGGGTTGCTTTGTTCACCAGATTTTCGGGATTAAAAGCCTCTTCACATGATGAGGTTTTTAGCGTGGCGGGGGTATACGGAAACAGTGCGACCACAGGGATACCAAGATTGGCTGCATCGTTGGCAGCTATCACGGCGCGATCAATGGTCATGCGTTCAACACCGGGCATTGATGGAACCGGCTCGGACTTGTCGATCCCTTCCATTACGAATATCGGCCAGATAAAGTCGGCAGGGGTCAATATATTCTCGCGGACCAGATCGCGCATCCAGTCGGTGCGGCGCAAACGGCGCGGGCGATTGGCGGGGAACTGGGAAAAACTGTGCGTCATAATGGATCCTAACAGGTTCTTGATCTCGAATTGCCCAAAATTTGACATAACTTCAAGGAAAAAGAGGTCCTGTTTGTTGGAATCACGGGCAAACCCCCGTAGTAAGGGAAAAATATGAATGTAAGGTGTCTGAATGTATGCAGAAATAATGACTGCCAATGGGTTTGACAATCCGTGGTACTGGTTGCTTGTTGCTATTGTCTGGGTGCGCGCGATCCAGTGGACACTTGGCATTCCCGCCGACATAATGCGTGCTGCCGCGAAAGGTGACGCGCAAGCCAAGCAGGATGCGCTTGCCCTTTCCGGTATTTACATCCGCACGATGACACGCGATTTTAACCAGTTTGGCACTATACTGGTCGTGATGACATGCTTCGTCCTTGCCTCTTTTGCGACCATGGGGTTCTGGAACGGGGTGGCCATATTGCAAGGCATATTTTTCATTTCGTTTCCCATGGTCATACTTGGGGCCATGGAGGTACGGTTATCATTCTGGTTACAAGATAAGCCGGTAAGTTGGGATGTATGGTGCAAGATTTACCGCAAACAACGCTGGATAAAGATCGCATTGGCGATAATATTTATTATTGTGTCAATGCTCTGGGCTTTGTATTTGGAAATTCGTCCTTATCTTGAACAATTATAAACGGTTGATGCACACACAGACCTCAGGTAGCTCCCCCATATGGAACCCAAGCCTTATAATCCCAACCTGATAACCGTCGGCGGCGCGCCAGAGGGTTTTGACGCACGTCTTTTGGCCGCACATCTGGACAAATCCAACGTACCGGTCATTCACATTGCGCGCGATGATGCGCGTTTGGCGGAAACCCAAACCGCATTGCGGTTTTTTGCACCAGACGTGCCTGTGTTCATTTTTCCAGCATGGGATTGCCTTCCGTATGATCGGATATCCCCGAATGCGGATATTTCGGCCACGCGCATGGCAGCATTGGCCACACTTGCGGACGGGTTTGACCAGCCGTTTATTTTGCTGACAACCGTTGCGGCGGCCACCCAGCGCGTTCCTGCGCGTGATATTTTGAAGCAATCCAGTTTTACCGCAACCGTCGGCAAACAGCTGAACGAAAAAGAATTGCGCAGCTTTTTTGCCCGTATGGGTTTCACGCAGGCCCCGACGGTTATGGAACCCGGTGATTACGCCATTCGCGGCGGTTTGATCGATGTGTTCCCGCCGGGTGATAGCGGACCGGTGCGACTTGATCTTTTTGGCGATGTTCTGGACGGTGCGCGGCGTTTTGACGTGGAGACCCAACGCACAGTGCAAAAACTGTCGCGTATAGAATTGGCACCCGTTTCCGAGATTATACTGGATGCGGGTTCAATTGAACGGTTCCGCCGGAATTACCGTCACGAGTTTGGTGCCGCCGGCACAGATGATCCACTTTATGAAAGCGTCACCGCAGGGCGCAAATATCAGGGCGTGGAACACTGGACACCGTATTTCCACGAACAGCTGGAAACCCTGTTCGACTATATCCCCGATGCGGCGGTTTTTCTGGATGACCGCACGACACAAGCGCGTCTGGCACGTTGGGCCGCGATTGCCGACCAGTATGAAGCGCGCACCCATGCCTTGGCCAATAAATCACGTATGGACAGTGTCTATAAGCCATGTCCGCCGGAATTGCTTTATATGGATGACCAAGCATTTGAGGCGGCAATACATGGCCGCAAAACGCACCAGTTTATTCCTTTACCCCAAGGCACAGGGCCTAATGTAATAGATGCAGGTGGGCGTATCGGGCGCAATTTTGCCCCGGAACGGCAACAGGAACAGATCAGCCTGTTTGGCTCGCTGGCGGATCATATCCGCGATAAACGTGAAACCGGCCATGTGCTGATAGCCTCATTTTCCAAAGGCGCGCGGGAACGTCTGACAGGGCTTCTGGAAGACCACGACACTACCGGGGCGCGCAATATCGGCAACTGGGCGGATATAACGGCAGAGCAGGGCGGCCTGTCATTGGCGGTCTGGCCCCTGGAACACGGGTTCGAAGCCAAAGGTCTGACGGTCATTTCCGAACAAGACGTGCTGGGCGATCGTCTGATCCGCACTGGCAAACGTAAACGCAAGGCCGAGAACTTTCTGACCGAAGCCACCAGCCTGACACCGGGTGATCTGGTGGTACATCTTGATCATGGGGTCGGGCGCTATAAGGGGCTGGAAACCGTCACGGCGGCAGGTGCGCCGCATGATTGTATCTTGCTGGAATACGCCAATAACGACCGCCTGTTTATTCCCGTGGAAAACATCGAACTGCTTAGCCGTTATGGCCACGAAGAGGGTCTGCTGGATCGTCTGGGCGGCGGGGCCTGGCAGGCGAAAAAAGCCAAGCTGAAAGAACGCATTCGCGAGATGGCTGACAAGCTGATCCGCATTGCCGCCGAACGCATGTTGCGCAAAGGCGAGGTAATGGAACCCCCCGTCGATCACTGGGATAGCTTTTGCGCGCGCTTCCCCTATACGGAAACCGACGATCAGTTGAATGCGATTGATGATGTGCTGGAAGACATGGCATCAGGCCGTCCGATGGACCGTCTGATTTGCGGCGATGTGGGCTTTGGCAAAACCGAGGTGGCGTTGCGCGCCGCTTATGTGGCTGCAAGTGCAGGCGCGCAGGTAGCGATTGTGGCACCTACAACATTGCTGGCCCGCCAACACACGAAATCCTTTAAGGAACGCTTCCGCAACACCGGTATTAGGGTCAAACAACTTTCAAGGTTTGTAACAGCCAAGGAAGCCGCCCTGACCAAACAGGCGATGGCGGATGGTGCTGTTGAAATTATTGTAGGCACCCACGCGCTGCTGGCCAAGAATATCAAGTTCAGCAATCTGGGCTTGCTGGTGATCGACGAAGAACAGCATTTTGGGGTCAGCCATAAGGAACGGCTGAAGCAAATGCGCTCGGACGTGCATGTCTTGACCCTGACCGCCACGCCCATTCCGCGCACTTTGCAAATGTCACTGTCAGGTGTGCGCGAGCTAAGCATCATCGGCACCCCGCCGGTGGACCGCTTGGCAATCCGTACCTATGTCAGTGAATTTGACAGTGTCACCATCCGTGAAGCATTACTGCGCGAACATTACCGTGGCGGGCAAAGCTTTTATGTAGTGCCGCGCATTAAGGACCTGCCTGATATTGAGCAATTTCTGAAGGATCAACTGCCGGAACTGACCTATGTGGTCGCCAACGGGCAGATGCCTGCGGGTGAGCTGGATGACCGGAGGAATGCATTTTACGATGGTAAATACGATGTGCTGTTGGCAACGACAATCGTGGAAAGCGGGCTGGATATTCCGACCGCCAACACGATGATTATCCACCGTGCCGATATGTTCGGCCTGTCGCAGCTTTACCAGATCAGGGGCCGTGTGGGGCGCTCTAAGACCCGCGCTTATGCCTATCTGACCACCAAACCGCGCCAACGCCTGACCAAGACTGCTGAAAAACGCCTGCGGGTTCTGGGGTCATTGGATAGTCTGGGGGCGGGCTTTATGTTGGCGTCGCAAGATATGGATATTCGCGGTGCTGGCAACCTGCTGGGGGATGAGCAGTCGGGCCATGTGCGCGAAGTTGGTTTCGAGCTGTATCAAGAGATGCTGGAAGAGGCGATAGCCAAGATGAAAGCTGGCGAAATGGAAGGGCTGTCGGATGTGGCCGAGCATTGGTCACCGCAGATCAATCTGGGCGTGCCGGTGTTGATCCCTGCGGATTACGTGACCGATCTGGATGTGCGCCTTGGCCTGTATCGCCGCCTGTCTAGCCTTGCCAAGAAGGTTGAACTGGAAGGTTTCGCCGCTGAATTAATCGACCGTTTCGGCAAGCTGCCAGATGAGGTCAACATGCTGCTGCGGATCGTGCGGATCAAGGGCATGTGCCGTGCGGCGGGGATTGCGAAACTGGATGGCGGGCCCAAAGGCGTGGTCTTGCAGTTCCGGAATAATAAATTTGCCAGCCCTGAAAAACTGGTGGCGTTTTTGCAGGATCAACGGGGGACTGCCAAGGTCAAAGACAATAAAATCGTGGTGCGCCGTGACTGGCCGAATGATGATAAAAAGATCAAGGGGGCGTATATTATTGCGCGGGATCTAGCGGTGCTGGCCAAGGGGAAATAGATAAATGTTCCGATTGGGACATGGGGCTAAGATGTTGATATTATTTATAATATCAGATTTATAGCGCATTAAAAGGCATTTGAATGAACGATATTATAAAACACGAACCAATTACATTGGGCGATAAACTAGCGTCTGTTAAGCCCAGTAAACCGGGTTTTTTTGGTGCGTGGTTGCTAAACACCTTATACACAGTACTGAATTTCTGCCTGCTGACGGCAATTTCTGTTTTACCCTTATGGTGGTTTTTAACGGGTCCCGATATGGACAGGAATATCATGCTGGCCCTTTTGGCGGCACTGATTACACTGTGGTTGCTTGTCTATCGCTTGCGCCGTGCCACCAAGCCCGGTAAAAAAGCGACGCCCCCCAAGGTATATTCCTTGCTGGCCAATGACCGTCAGAATTTCATGCGCGATCTGCGATTGGATGCGAAAACGGCCATTTTTGATGGCAGTAATATTTACCACTTTGGGCATGACAATGGATTAGATGCACAACCGCTTGGGCTGATAGCGCACCAACTGCGAGCCGAGGGGTATCGTATTGTTTGTTTCTTTGATGCCAATATTTTTTACACGCTCAACAAACACGGTGCATTCCCCAGTGATCAACAACATTCATTGGCATTGCTTGAAGATATTTTTGGACTGCAGACAGATGAAATCTATGTCGTGCCAAGTGGGGCGCAGGCGGATAAATACGTTCTGGACAGCTTGAAGTACCTGCCCATATCATTTGCGGTGACAAACGATAAATTTCGCGATTATGCCAAGAAATACCCTACGGTGATGAAGGGCAATCAGTGGCGCAAAGGTGTGGTGATTTCAAAAAACCAGATAAAGTTGCTGCAACACCGGCTTCAGAACCCAATTCGATTGAATTAGCAAGCGTAGGGTGGGCTGAAGCCCACGCGTTGCAATGAACAAATCAAGCGCACCATAACATTCCTTCACTATCCCCGTTTCGGCTAAGCTGGCCGGATGTCATGAATAGACCATTGTCGATAACCCAAGTGCGATAGGCCCCGTTTGCTTTGGGGCCTGAAGGTAGCGAAAACCCAAGAACCCGTAACCTGTCAGCAATGTTAATCATCTGGCATCCTCTAAATGAGCCGCGAGTTTTGGTAGAAGGTCAATGAAGCGTGATGTTCCAAAACCAAACCTTACCCACTCTGATGTATCATCAAAGAAAGTATTGTCGATCAAGATCAGTTTTCTGTCTGACAGAAGGCGTTGGCACATATCAGAAGCGGATATAAAACCAGTTCCTGAGGAAGAAAAATGAGCCATACAGACAGTCCCGTGATCCGGACGATGCATAGAAAATGCTGGAAACTGTTGGATAAAACTATCCAGCGCGTCAAGGTTCTGACGGCAAAGTTTTCTTTTTGCGGCAATAATCTGGCCTTCATGGCTTAATGCTGTGATTGCAGCAATCTCTGACAGCGCAGAGACATAACAATGGCCATAGGTGCGCACGTTTTTTATCTGTGTGATCACATCTGGGTCCGTGCAGGCGATCCAGCCAATGCGTAATCCTGGCAAGCCAAATGCTTTTGTTAAGCTGCCTACGGTGATCATGCGTGCGGACAAACAGGCAAGAGACTTCAATTCTTGCCCAGGGGTTTGCGCCAATCCGGAATAGACTTCATCAGCAATAACATAGGTATCAGTTTCTTCGGCCCGCGCTTTCAGGGCGGTTCGCTCTGCTGCATTCGGGTACCAACCTGTTGGGTTATGCGGCACATTCAATGCACAAACAGCTACGCCGTCGAAAAGTTGGGCTAAAGTTTCAGCCCCCAATACCCAACCATGCGCTGTACATTCAAGTTTTGCCGTTACAATGCTTGCCCCAGCATGGCGCGCTCTATCTGGCAATGGATCATAAGTGGGTACTAAAAGGGATAGGCGATCAGCAGGGGTCAGAAGTGCTTCATAAATACTGGGTACGGCATCATCTATGCCATTTGTAATGATAACATCATCTGGCCCAACACCAAGATAATTTGCAACTTTCTGGCGCAACTCAGGGCTGCCAAATATTGGGGCATATCCGCCTGAATAATTGGCCATCCTATCTAATAGCGATGGATCATATCCGATCAGCTCAGACATGGGCGTTAATTCTGCATAAGAAACCGAAAGCGAGCCTTTGGCGGACTTCGCCGGTTCCATTTGCTGGTACATGCGCAAGGAAAATGGTGTGTTTGAAATAGTCATTAACTATCCTTTTATTGAG
>DAOUQS010000328.1 GCA_030625465.1 Amylibacter sp.
GTTATTCCAGTGCTGGGTATGCCTTCTATCAAGCACTGGTCACGGATTTTACGGTACCGGTCACATAGTTTTCGACCTGCATCAGACGTGTGATAAAATACTTCTTTGCCACGCTTTACCGATATCAGCAGTTCAAGTTTAAGAAGTTTGCGCAATGCATAATTGATGGTGTGACTGTCTTCTACATTCAACAAAAAGCTAATATCCGTCAGCCGCTTTTCACGATCCCGGTGATTGGTATTGTGCAGGACAAGGATTTCCAAGGCGCTTAATTCGGGCATTCCCGCCGCAGCCATACAGCGCTGCATCCACCGGCTGAATGCATTATAGGCGATAATCAAGCCGTATTCAAATTCTGACGTTTCCCAGCCGTCACCCTCTGCAAGGTGGCGTGATGATACAATTCGGCGGCGTTTGGTTGGTTTTGTCACTACATTTCCAGACTTAACGTTGATAATTTACTGTTAATTTATCAACAATCCGCCAATGTAGCGAGAATAATTATTCTGTTTAGCCAATTTAACCGGCATTTTACTGTGGTTTGCTAATTCCCAGCCCGCGCATTGGCCCTGTCTTTGATTAAACCCGTTCAATAACCAAAGCAACGCCCTGGCCGACACCGACACACATCGTGCAAAGTGCATAACGCCCGCCTGTGCGTTTCAATTGATAGGCCGCAGTCATCACTAGGCGCGCGCCCGACATGCCTAACGGGTGCCCCAAAGCGATTGCCCCGCCGTTGGGGTTTACATGTGCTGCATCATCCGCAATACCCAGCTCCCGCAGTGTCGCCAAGCCCTGACTTGCAAAGGCTTCATTTAATTCTATCACGTCCATATCCGAAATGCCCAACCCTGTTTTGGCCAGCACTTTGCGGGTCGCAGGCACTGGCCCGATGCCCATGATACGGGGTGCAACACCTGCTGCTGCCATACCGACAACGCGTGCTATCGGGGTCAGTCCGTTTTTTGCAACAGCTGCCTCTGAGGCAAGTAACAATGCCGCAGCACCGTCATTAACACCCGAGGCATTGCCTGCGGTTACGGACAAATCAGCCCCGTTAATGCCGTGCAATTTTGCCAGTTTAGCCACATCGGTGCCGGGGCGCGGATGTTCATCTGTATCAACAATAACTGGCGCACCTTTGCGCTGCGGAATTGTGACCGGCGTTATCTCTTGCGCGAAAATACCCGCAGCATGGGCATTGGCCCAGCGTTCTTGTGACCTTGCCGCGAATGCATCCTGATCCGTACGGCTGATATTGTAATCTGCCGCCACATTATCGGCTGTTTGCGGCATGCTATCCACACCGTAAGCCGCTTTCATCTTCGGGTTTATAAACCGCCAGCCGATCGTCGTGTCATATATCGTATTGGCCCGCGTGAATGCAGTTTGCGCCTTTGGCATAACAAAAGGTGCGCGGCTCATACTTTCGACACCACCGGCAATGGCAAGATCATAATCGCCAGACTTGATCCCGCGTGCGGCCAGTCCAATTGCATCCATCCCCGAGGCACAAAGCCGGTTTAACGTCACGCCGGGAACCTCTAGTGGAAGTCCGGCCAAAAGTGCCGCCATGCGCGCAACATTGCGATTATCTTCACCAGCCTGGTTTGCCGCGCCTAAAATCACATCATCAATGCGGGCCCAGTCAACGTCTGCGTTCCGGCGCATCAGGGCCGCAATAGGTATAGCCGCCAGATCATCGGTACGAACCGAGGAAAGCGCGCCACCGTATCGCCCGATTGGTGTGCGGATCGCATCACAGATTAATGCATTCATTGGTCAAATACTCCTGCTGCGGCATACATGCCGATTTGCACAACCATACTACGGGTCATGGCATTTACAATCAGGCATGTCGCAAATTTCAAACCTGTTTTCCTATTTGTCCAAAGCGGCCAGCCGCCAGGAACCCGGATTTTCATCCGCTATGGCTTTCATCATCTTGGCGGTTTTATCCCAACCGGTTTCATTGGCGTATTGCATCGGCCCACCACGCCAGCGCGGAAAGCCGTAGCCACTGATTTGCACGATATCAATGTTGGAAAAATCCTGCGCGATACCTTCTTCAACAATCAAAGCACCCTCATTCGCAAGCACCGCCATCAGCCGCGACGAAATTTC
>DAOUQS010000439.1 GCA_030625465.1 Amylibacter sp.
TTATTTCCAGCTCTGCCATTGTCCGAGGCCGTTGCTGTGCCACTTTCGACAAGGTTGAACTGCTGCAATTCAGATAAGTATCAAAACCGTTTTCGCCCTTGGCAAGGCGCACTTGCGCTTCTTGCAACTGGTCAAACAAAGTACCGGCATCGCGCCCTGCCAGTTTGCGCCGTATCGGATGCACCTCTTCCTGCGCACCGGCAATCACTTCCAGAAATGCTTTACCGTAGCGTTCCAGTTTCACCGCACCCACACCTGCAAGCTGCGAAAACCCATCCAGATCCTGTGGTTTTTGGGTCGCCATGGCAATCAAAGTATTGTCAGGAAACACCACATATGCGGGGGCCTGAATAGCTTCGGCCAAGTAGCGGCGTTTGGCTTTTAGCGCGGACAGCAAAGCTTCGTCTTCTTCCGCCACCAATGCTTTTACACGCGGGCCGCTGCGGGATTGTTTTACGATCGTATCACGGCGCAATTCAATGGTTTGTTCATTACGCAGGATCGGGCGCGCGGCTTCAGTCATGCGCAATGCACCATAACGTTCCATATCGGGGCGGATCAGGTCATAACCCATCATTTGCCTGAAAATTGCCTGCCACTGGGCTTTGTCATAGTCTTTGCCAACCCCGAATGTCGGCAGGGTTTCATGGCCCTTGGCGCGCACCTTGGCATTTGCATTGCCCATCAGAATGTCAATCAAATGCACCGAGCCAAACCATTCACCGGTACGCAAAATCGCAGACAAGGCCATGCGCACGGCGGTCGTGCCATCAAACAGCTCGGGTGGTTTATCGCAAAGATCGCAATTGCCGCAGCTTTCCATTTCCTCACCGAAATAGCGCAACAAAACACGGCGGCGACACCGGCGCGCCTCGGCCAGACCCAGCAGAGCATTCAGCCGCCCGTGATCCGCCTGTTTACGTTCATTGGGGGCAAGGCCCTCATCTATTTGGGCGCGCCGAAGCCGCACATCATCGGCGCCATATAAAGTCAGCGTATCGGCAGGC
>DAOUQS010000200.1 GCA_030625465.1 Amylibacter sp.
TTTTTACGAACGGCATCTTCCTCATGCGGAAAGCTGATCGACAGCAGATTTTTTTCGGCAACGGCAACCCCGTTCAACAAGGCCCGCGTGATGATTTTGAAGTCTTCGCGGCGCTTTGACAGGATCCATGCCAGTATCACCCCGTCAACCAGCCCGTGCGGATGATTGCATACCACAACAACCGACCCGGTTGCAGGAATATTTTCCAGCTGTTCCGGCGGGGTTTGGATTTCAACATCCATTTCGTTCAGCACAGATGTCCAGAAATGCGGGTGCTTGTCAGGATTGTTTTCCCAGTGACGCATATGAAGCAACAGCTGGAAACGTGCGGTAAATGTTTCAACGGTTTTGATGAAAAGCCGCTTCCAGAAGCTGGGGAAAGAGTTTGCATAGGTCAGCTCGGACCGGTCATAAAGCATGACCTTTTCTGCTTCCGCTTGCGTATCCAGCTTGGTCACGTTACTTCGCCTCGCCAAAATAATCAGCCAGCAATGCTTTTATAGCCGCCGCCAAGGATTCTTCTTGTGCGCCTGTGGTTTCAACTTCAATCTGGCACCCTTTGGATGCGGCAAGCATCATAAGGCCCATAATAGAGTTCCCCGGAACGGTCATGCCGTCTTTGCTAACTTCGGCTTCAGCGTCAAAACCTTCAACGGTTTCCACGAACTTTGCAGACGCGCGGGCATGCAAGCCCTTTTCATTCTCGATAGTCAATATTTGTATCATCTGAGCAGCCTTCTTATTCTTAGCTGTTACAGCAATTCATGTACTTTTTACCAGCGGCCATACTGGTTTCAATCGCATTATCCACAGCCATATTACGCGACTTCGCAAGCTTTATCAGCATGGGCAGGTTGGCACCATACAGGATTTTCCTTTTGGTTTCGGCACAGGCCATCATCGACAGGTTGGCAGGCGAGCCGCCAAACATATCCACGACAACAATCACGCCATCGCCGGCATCCACACTGTTGGCCGCGTCGCAAATCTCGGCTTGTTTGGCCGCACGATCACATTCTGCAGCAATGGATATTGCCAGAATTCCAGCCTGTTTCCCCACGACATGTTCAATCGCGGCCAAATATTCATTGGCCAGCCCGCCGTGTGCTACGATAACAACCCCTATCAAAACGCTGCCGCTCCTATGGTTCCCACATTACTGCCTTTCCAGTTCACGATGGCGTATAGACACATCCCAACCTGAGTCTGCAAGGCTTTTTCCCAATTTTTCTGCTACGCAAACTGACCGGTGTTGTCCACCCGTACACCCAAGACCCACTGAAAAGTGTGCTTTTCCTTCATCAATATAGGCAGGTAGCAGAAATTCGCACATGCCTACCAAGCGTTCAAAAAACTCGGAAAACCGTGCATCGGACTGCACATAGTCAGCGACTTTTACGTTTGTACCATTCTTGGTGCGCAAGGGTTTTTCCCAATACGGGTTGTTCAAAAAGCGGCAATCATAGACCATATCAATGCCGCGCGGGACACCGCGTTTATATGAAAACGAATGCAGGGTTATCGCCAGATACCCGGCTTTGGCCTCACCGTACATATTCCTGATTTCCAACTTCAGGTCATGCGGGTGCAATTTCGTTGTATCAATAAGGACATCCGCCCTTTGGCGCAGCGTCGAAAGTATTTTCTTTTCCTGCGCAATGGCAAACTCCGGCGTATCTTCCGAGGTTAACGGGTGGCGCCGCCGCGTTTCACTATACCGGCGCACCAACCCATCCGTCGTGCAATCCAGAAACAGGATTGTGCTGTCAAAACCTTCGGTCCGCTTAATCTCTTCATGGAAATCCAGCACCGCACCAACACTGAAATCACGGGTGCGAATATCCACGCCCAAAGCGATCTGGCGGCCGTTTGGCGGGCCGCACAACAAGCTAGGCAGCAGTGACAAAGGCATGTTGTTAATAGTTTCAAAGCCCAGATCCTCTAACGCATTTATCGCGGTACTGCGCCCGGCGCCTGACGGGCCGGTAACAAGTATAATGTTAGATTGTTGTGTTTTCTTACTCACGTCACTGATCCAGTTGCTTGACCGCGTCCGTAAAGATTAAGCAGCTTTGCCGCTATTGGCAAGTTTGCAACGTCAAATCCTGCAATAACCTCGACATAATGCGCGCCGATTTTAACTGTGTGAATTTCCGGCAACCTGCATTGCGCGGTTTCGGTCAAATCAATCACAAGGTTCAACCGCGACATATCAACATACGGGCAAGCCAGTATCCCGATATTGCGTGCCTCTATTTGGCCCAAGATTGTCTTTGGGGGCGATACAATCACGCCGTTTGCATCGGTTGATAATATGACCTGATCATCGGAAACCAGAATGCCGCCCAGTGCGACAAGGTTTAAAGCCAGCGTGGATTTCCCGCAGCCCGACGGGCCGATTGCAAGTATGCTTTTACCTTCGAAATCAACACAAGACCCGTGAAACGTGCCCGGTTTGATTTCCGAAATCACCCCGGCAATCCGACAACAAAACGCGCACCAAGCGGTGGGGTCCCCGGACGGGCGCCTTTTACCGGGATATTTTCGGCCCAGATAACACCGCCATGCGCTTCAACAATCTGCTTGGATATCGACAGGCCAAGACCGGAGTTGTTACCGAAGTTTTCAACAGGCCGGTTTGAATAGAACCGTTTGAAAATTTTGGCCAAACTGTCGTCCGGAATACCCTGACCGGTATCTTCAACCACAATCAGAATGCGGTTCTCAACGTGGCGCGCCCAAAGTCTGACGGCATCGCCTTTTTCGCAAAAGGATACCGCGTTGGCGATAAGGTTGACAAACACCTGCGCCAGACGCTCTTCCAATCCATCAATAAAGATGGTTTCAGCGGGTGCGTCAAAAATCATTTCGATCCCAAGCTCTTTGGCTTCCAGCCCGTGAAAATCCACAATGCGTGTCAGCATACGGATCAGATCAAAGTTCTCTTCTTCTTCTTTAACCAGCTCTGAATCCAGACGGGATGCGTTCGAGATGTCAGAAACAAGACGGTCAAGGCGGCGCACATCGTGTTCCACCACATCCAATAGCCTGTTGCGTTTTTCACCTTCTGGCGCAATGCGCAAAGTTTCAATCGCTGATCGCAAGGATGCAAGCGGGTTCTTGATCTCGTGGGCAACATCGGCCGCAAACTGTTCGTTGGCTTCAATGCGATGGTACAAGGCCGATGTCATATTGCGCATCGCACTGGAAAGGTGGCCGATCTCATCAGCGCGCCCCGCCATATCAGGGATGCGGACACGGTCGGGATTATCTTTGCGCAGCTTCGAGGTGCTACCGGCATCCATCGCGGCGGCCAGATCATATATCGGGTTGGCAATCGTGTTGGCCAAAACCAGTGATAGAATGATAGACAGGCCTGCCGCCAGCGCAAATAAACTTAAAATATTATTGCGCTCCTGTTTGCGCAAACCATCGACCAAGCCTGCCGGTGTCGATGTTATGACCGTACCGATTGTGATGCCATTAACCACGATGGGCTGGCCCACAGCAATAATAATTTCACCCGACTGGATGGTGTCATTTAAGCTGCTTTCACCATTATCGACAACACTGGCAGCAAGGACGCGGGTGATCGTATTTACATCCACTGCATGGGTTGATTCAACAGGATCTTTGAAAACGCCGGCAACCTTGCCCAACAACCCGTCCCAGAAAGAACTGAACGTCTTGGCTATTCCTGACTTCCGGTCTTCGGCGCCATAATCCAGGCTGGATGGCAACATTGCCAGTGGCTTGTTTTTGATATCAAAAACACGCACCTCCGAAGCTTTGGAGCGCGGCAACTTTTCCGCCATGACACCAAGCAACGCTTCATAAGACGGAGTATCGCTTTGGCCTTTCGACACACGTTCCTGCAAAAGCTGTGCATATAGGTTGGATTCTGATTGCAAAGCCGCCAAACGCTCGGTGGCGACAGAGTTGCGGAACTGGCTGAGGTACAACATGCCCAACAGCAATGCACAAAGGGCAATCAGATTGAATGCGATAATCCTTCGGGCCAGAGCGGACGACCAGAAATACCGTTTGCTC
>DAOUQS010000343.1 GCA_030625465.1 Amylibacter sp.
CATAGCAATCTACCCTTGTCTGGATTACACATTGGCTTATCGCGCCACATGTGCGCGGCGTCAACCAAAAGGGCATCTTGATGTACAGTGATGATTTAAATGCACCCCCCGTGAACCCGTTGCCCAATGTTGTGATATTGCTGTGCTGTCTGGTTGGCGGTGTGGAGCTTGTGTTCCAGATGGCGGAAGCCGGATTTATCGGCGGGCAAGAGGGCATCGGCTGGCGGATTTCGGCGATGCAGCAATATGCCTTTAGTGACAGGCTATTTGACTGGATGCGGGTCAACGGCAGTTATTCGGGCCGGAACATGTTGCGTTTTGTGACTTACAGCTTTTTGCACCAGTCACTGATGCATGCGGTTTTCGCTTTGGTGTTCATACTGGCGCTGGGGAAATTTGTAGCGGATATTTTACATCCGGTTGCGGTTCTGATGATTTTCTTTGCAAGTGCGATTATCGGGGCTTTTGTATATTCTATAGTACTGGATGATCCGGGCGCGTTAATCGGCGCTTATCCCGCGATATACGGATTGATCGGGGCGTATACATGGTTGCGTTTCAGCAGTTTGCAAGATGAAGGTAAAAGCGGTTTCAGTGCTTTTAACCTGATTATATTTTTCACGGTGATCATGCTGGTTTACAAACTGGCATTCGGCGGCTCAAACGATTGGCTGGCCGAGCTGGTGGGGTTTTGTGTCGGATTTGTTTTGTCGGTGGCGTTAGGCCCGAACGGCATGCGGCGTTTGCAAACGGTGTTGAAGCTGACCCGCCAGCGTTAGCCGCGTTTCACCAGACGTTTAATCTCTTGCACTGAATATGCGCGCAATCCCAGTAATGCGGCGCAATAAGCAAAGGTTCCTGACCCCACCAATGCAAGCAGGGCCATGTAGCGCACGCCTTTGGTGTGCAAGGCATCACCAAGATAGTGCTGGGTGAATGCGACAACACCCCCCATGATCAGGCTTGCCAGAATAATTCTGGGCATGGTTCTGAAAAACCGCCGATCAAACTGTGCGGCTTTGCCCATCTTCTTGGTGCCAAGCCACAACATAACGCACATGCCCCATGCTGATGCTGTTACGGCTATTGCCGCAGACAGGTAGCCGAACTGGTATGACAAGCCTATAGCGACGACAAGATTGATGATCATTGCGACCAAGGCGTAGTAGAACGGTGTTTTCGTGTCTTCACGGGCGAAATATAGTGGTTGGATGACTTTCTGGAATACGAAAGCCGGTAGTCCCAAGCTGTATATTGCAAGGGCTGCGGATGTGGATGCGCTGTCATCGGTTGTGAAGGCACCGCGCTGGAATAGCACAGAGATCAAGGGCTCGGCGGCGATAAACAATGCTGTTGCCGCAGGGATTGTCAGGGCCAGCGCAAATTCTGCGGCGCGGTTAAAGGCGTCGCGCCCGCCGTCTACATCGTCAGTGCGAATTTTGCGTGAAAGGTCGGGTAAAAGAACCACGCCAATTGCGATGCCGACAACACCAAGCGGTAGCTGGTATAGGCGATCGGCCACGGCAAGCCACTGGATTGCGCCGTCAAAGTAGCTGGCAACCTGGCGTCCAACCAGCAGATTGACTTGTACCACACCGCCGGCAAGGGCTGCGGGGGCGGCTATAATTGCCAGTTTTTTTAATTCCGGTGTCATCTTTGGGATGCGCGGGATCAGGCGCAATCCTGCTTTGTCGGCGGCCCACCAGACAAGTGCCATCTGTGCAATGCCTGCCACCGGTATTGACCAGACAAGTGCTTGCGATACGTCCCAGCCCATATAGTAGGCACCACCCATGGCGGCCACGACAATGATATTCAGCAGCACGGGGGCGGCGGCGGCGGCGGCAAAGCGACCGGTTGCATTCAGCACACCGCTTAAAAGGGCTGCCAGCGAAATGAACAGGATGTAGGGAAAACAGATGCGGGCGAAACCGACCGCGATATCGAAGCGTTCATCCCCGGCAAAGCCGCTGGCCATGGCCAAGACAAACCACGGCATAAAAATCTGGGCGATTAGTGT
>DAOUQS010000167.1 GCA_030625465.1 Amylibacter sp.
TGGCCTATCATAAAGTAAATCGCACCGGAATTACCCGCTTTCAGCAATGGGTCTTGCAGGCCTGCAGGTAAACGATACCGCTCGCCCGCGTTCAGTATTTTTTCAAACAGAACGCTGTTATCCGGCAATGAGATCCGTATCCATGCAGGGCGCGTGGCGACAATATCAATATTAGGCGGGCCGATATCCACGGTCGCAACCGGGCTATCTATCTGGACACTTGCAGGCACAATAATGCTTTGTTGTGGCGCGTAGTTCCCCAGTGTTTCGGGATTGATCGTCGCTATTGGCCCGTCACGCGATATGACACTTGGCACATCAAGTGCCTGCGGGCGATACAATTGATCCAGTGATGTTGTCAGATCACCCATGGTGCCTGTCGATGCGGATTGATCCAGCGCAGGGCCGGCATCTTCGCTGATACCGCTATCTGACAGGGCCAGAATACTGGATGTCACGCCGGGAACTTCGTTAACGGGGGCAAACTGAACCCTTTGGACTTCTTGCAGAACATTCCAGCCAGCATAGCCAAGCCCCGAAACAAGTGCCGCCAGAACCGCCAGTGACCCAATGGCGGAAAAAGAGACTTTTTCATACCAGCGTTGTGTCGACAGTGAAATCGAGGGCAGTTTATGGCCGCGTTTTCCAGCGACTGTGGCGCGTGGCCCATTCAGGTTTTTACGGACATTGTAACTTGCGCTTTCGCGGTTTGTGACCGTGGGGTTTATGCCGTTAAATCCGGTTTCCCGGCAAAATTGCTGATAGGCTTCATCGCCATCCAAATTCAGGTAACGCGCATATGACCGAACGTATCCTGCGATAAAACCGCTGGTATCAAAAGCGGACAAATCACTTTCTTCGATTGCCTGGATATATTTTGCGCCAATTTTAAGGTCGGTTTGGACGTCTTCAAGGGACTTGCCGGCGGTTGCACGTTCACCACGCAACAAATCGCCCAATGCCATCGGGTACGAATCAAATCCTTTTGGACGAAAATCTTCGGTCCCAGTCGTCATTTCTTACCTTAATGTCTGCGCTCAATTTGCTCGAATCGAGAAGGTTATCCCTTCGCGATGGTTTTTTGATACCATAAAAAGCCGGATAAGGCACCCCTGCGCATCAAAACAAGGGTTAACCGGTTAGTTTTGAGCGGTTAAGCGCGCATTGTCCCCACAACCCGTCCAATGCCGTTACCAGTTCACGGATCATCGTATCATCGTGGACCGGAGACGGTGTGAAACGTAACCGTTCGGTGCCGCGCGGCACGGTCGGAAAGTTGATCGGCTGGACGTAAATACCGTGATCCAGCAACAGCATATCGGACAATAACTTACACTTTACCGGGTCACCCACGTGGATCGGCACGATATGGCTGCCATAATCGGCAACGGGCATGCCCAAAGCTTTAAGCTGGGTTTTCAAATTCAGCGCGCGTTTTTGATGGGTTTCACGCAGTTCCGGATGGGTTTTCAGATACTCAACCGATGCGGTGGCACCTGCGGCTATGGCCGGTGCCAATGATGTTGTGAAGATAAATCCCGGGGCATACGATCTGATTGCATCCGCCAGCGTTGCACTACAGGCAACATAGCCGCCCATCACACCGTAAGCTTTTCCAAGTGTTCCGTTAATCATATCAATGCGTCCGGCAAGGCCATCGCGTTCGGTTACCCCGCCGCCGCGTGGGCCGTAAAGGCCGACGGCATGCACTTCATCAATATAGGTCAGTGCATTAAATTCATCGGCCAGGTCGCATATTTCCGCGATAAGGCCAAAATCACCGTCCATGGAATAAAGTGATTCAAATGCAATCAGTTTTGGTGCATCTTTCGGCGCGGCTTCCAACAGACTGCGCAGGTGGGCCATATCATTATGGTTGAAAATATGTTTTTCGCAAAACCCGTGACGGATACCTTCGATCATAGAAGCATGGTTCAGCGCATCGGAAAATATAATCAGGCCCGGAAACAGTTTGGGTAGAACGGATAGGGTCGCCTCGTTCGCGTTATAGGCCGATGTGAATACCAAAGCGGCATCCTTGCCGTGCAGATCGGCAACAGAATTTTCCAGCGCTTTGTGAAATGATGTGTTGCCCGAAATATTGCGCGTTCCACCGGAACCCGCCCCTGCCAGTTCAATCGCATCATGCATGGCTTTTTGAACAACAGGATTCTGCCCCATGCCCAGATAGTCATTGCCGCACCAGACTGTAATCTCACGTTTTTCACCCGTTGGCATTGTCCAGATTGCTTTCGGAAACTGTTGATTCATACGGCGAATATTATGGAACACACGATAACGCCCCTCTTCATGAAGAGCATTCAATGCGGTGTCGATTTTGGCTTGGTAATCCATTTTAAATCCCTTGCAGCTAAGGGACAATACCGCCAATATTCTATCTGTGCACCTACTAAAAATGCCGCAGCCATTTTATTTATGATAAAATGATATGCGCCTTAATAATAAGGCTATTTCCTTAGTAAATGTACCGTATCTGGTCCCCCCAATAGCGTTCCAACCGATGCAGCGCGTGGTTCAGGTCGCCCAGATCAAGATCACCCAGAACATCTTTACCCAAAATGCCGTCAGAATGACGTCCGAACAGGTCCGATACCACGGTGCGGATATGTTGACCTTTATCAGACAATCTGACCCGCACCGAGCGGCGATCTATTTCACACCGCTTGTGTTCCATATAGCCGGCTTCAACCAGTTTCTTCAAATTATACGATACGTTTGACCCCTGATAATACCCCCGAGACTTCAATTCACCCGCGGTCACTTCATTGTCGCCGATGTTAAACAACAACAATGCCTGAACAGAATTGATGTCCAATAATCCAAGGCGTTCGAATTCATCCTTGATCACATCCAGCAACAACCGGTGAAGCCGTTCGACCATTGATAGGGTTTCCAGATATGACCCCAGAAATTCGCGGCCTTGTCGGCTTACCGTATCAACGGTCAGGTTTTCATGTACGCTCATTTTTATGCTCCGCCATTACTGCTCTGGGCAATTAGTGACGGGAAAGTTCAAACAACTGGTTAAATTATGTCGCTTTTTTTGATAAAAAGTGATTTTGCACCCGCGCAAGGGCATCTTTCAGCTCTTCCGGCGTTTTTTCCTGACCGGTAAACCATGTTAACAGGTCGGGGTCGTGTTCGGCCATTAGCATTTCATGGGCATCCAGCTGCGCATCGGTCAACGACGCCATTTCCTCATCCGCAAAGGCGCCAAACATCAAGTCCATCTCCTTGATGCCACGCCGCCATGACCGCAAGCGCAGTCTTTTTAGTCTGGTTTCGCGGTCTTCGGCCATGATCTACCCCTTTTTAAGTGTTAAATACCCGAGATGCATAAATCCACAAGTCCAGACTTGCACGTCTTTGGTCACAGCCATACAAATCAACGGTAAGTCAAAGGAAGCATGATGTCGTTTTTATCGCACACACTGGACCGGGTGAAGCCATCACCGACCATTTCCATTTCCACAAAAGCGGCCGCACTAAAAGCGGCAGGCAAGGATGTGATCGCGCTAAGCGCGGGCGAACCCGATTTTGACACGCCGGACAACATCAAAGATGCAGCAAAAGCGGCGATAGATGCAGGCAAAACAAAATACACTGCCCCTGACGGTATTATAGAACTAAAGCAAGCGGTTTGCGCCAAGATGAAGCGTGACAACAACCTTGATTACACGCCGTCACAAGTATCAGTTGGGACAGGTGGAAAACAGATACTATACAATGCCTTGGTCGCCACACTTAATCCAGATGACGAGGTGGTTATCCCGGCCCCTTATTGGGTATCATACCCCGATATGGTGCTTTTAGCAGGTGGTACACCGGTGATTGCAAAAGCCTCAATGCAGGCAGGTTACAAGCTAACGGCGGATCAATTGGAAGCGGCGATTACACCCAAAACGAAATGGCTGATCTTCAATTCACCATCCAACCCGTCAGGTGCCGGATATTCGCGTGCCGAGCTGAAAAAACTGACCGATGTTTTGCTGCGCCACCCCCATGTCTGGGTGATGAGCGACGATATGTATGAACATCTGGCCTATGACGATTTCCGGTTTTGCACCCCGGCAGAAGTGGAACCCAGACTTTATGACCGGACTTTGACCGTGAACGGCGTGTCCAAAGCCTATGCCATGACAGGCTGGCGCATCGGTTATGCCGCAGGGCCGGAAAAACTGATTGCAGCTATGCGTAAAATCCAGTCGCAAAGCACATCAAACCCCTGCTCTATCAGCCAATGGGCGGCAGTTGAGGCCCTGAACGGTCCGCAAGATTATATCGAAATGAGCCGCCCCATATTCGAAGGCCGCCGTGATCTGGTGGTCAAAATGCTGAATGATGCCAAGGGGATTACCTGCCACACGCCCGAAGGCGCATTTTACGTTTATCCGTCGATTGCGGATTGTATCGGCAAGACCACCCCGTCAGGTGTTGCGATTAAGACAGATCAGGATTTCGCCACCGAATTATTGGCAACACACGGCGTGGCTGTGGTCTTTGGTGCCGCTTTCGGCCTTAGCCCGAACTTTCGCGTCAGCTATGCTACATCAAACAAGGCATTAACCGATGCTTGCACACGCATCCAAAACTTCTGCGCTTCGTTGACCTGAACCGTAAACGCAACTAGATTAAAAGAAAAACAACGGGTTAGTAATGCTATGAGCACAAAAACAGGTCTGTTCTTTCGGGTGCGGGAAAATGGTGCTGCGGTGTTTCGTATCGACACTGAAAACCGCCAAAGGCGTTTGGATTTACAACAAATC
>DAOUQS010000029.1 GCA_030625465.1 Amylibacter sp.
TGGCTGTGTCCCGCACAGCCGAGATTACGCGGTATAATCTGGATGGTGTCTCAAGCTTTAAAGTGACCGATATTACAAGTGGTGCCGTGGTCTTCAGCGGCAAGGTTAAATCAACGACCGCCTATAGTGCCACGTCGGAAACCTATCCTACGCGCGTTGCCGAACAAGATGCGCGGCTACGTCTTGCCCAGGCGTTGGCCGATCAGATTATAACGCGGATTTCGGCAACTGCTGCACAGTGGGCCAAATGAAACTGGCTGGTGTGAAAGCGTCAGCATTTTTTGCAAAACCGGATAAGTCATGCGCAGGTCTTTTGATCTTCGGAATGGACGCGGAAAAGATAAACACCCGCCGCCAAGAAGTGACGCAGGCTTTGGTCGGTGATGCGGCGATGGACGAGATGCGTTTGACGCGACTTGCGGCAGGTGAGGTTCGCAAAGATCCCGCACTTGTTCTGGATGCGCTTAAAGCACAAGGTTTTTTTCCGGGACCACGGGTTGTGGTGGTGGAAGGTGCAACCGATGGTTTGGCGGCGTTGTTTGCTGGCGCTGTCGCTGAATGGGCAATGGGTGATGCCTATCTGATTGTCACTGCGGGTTCTTTGAATGCACGTTCAAAGCTGCGCAAAGTATTTGAAGCACCGCAGAATTTCTACAGTATTGGTATATATGACGACCCCACACGGCCTGAAGAGGTTGATAAAATCCTGGCAGATGTCGGGCTGTCAAATGTATCGCCTGAGGCCAAGAAATACCTGATGGCTTTGGCCCGCGATATGGGCTTGGGCGATCTGAAGCAGGTTATTTCAAAGCTGTCGCTTTATAAGCTGAAAGATGACACCCCTGTTGAAATTGCGGATGTAGAAGCCTGTGCGCCGACCACGCTGGACGCGGATATTGATGATGTGCTGCATATCGTAGCCGAGGCGCGCTGTAACGAGGTTGGCCCGACACTTAGCCGTCTTGCCGGGCAGGGCGTGAATGCAACCGCACTTTGTATCGGAGCGATGCGCCACTTTCGAATGCTGCATGCGGCAGTCAGTGACCCGCAAGGGCCTGATGTGGGTTTCAGTCGTGCCCGCCCGCCTGTATTTGGCCCGCGCAAAGACCGGCTGGTGCGCCAGGCACGCGGTTGGGGCGGGGCCAGACTGGAAAGGGCCTTGCAGGAATTGATGGATGCCGATTTGATGCTACGCTCTTCGCGCCCTGTGCCTGATATGGCAGTGGTGGAACGTGTGTTTATACGCTTGGCAATGATGCGTCCGAAATAAGGGAAATGGGATATGTATAAAGTTTTAGGAATGGCTGCGACCAGAACACTACGGGTTCTTTGGATGATGGAAGAGCTTGGTTTGGAATATGAGCATTTACCATATCCGCCGCGCGCAAAAGAAATGCTGGACGTTAACCCGTCAGGCAAAGTGCCGGCCCTTGTGGTGGATGGAAAGATTGTTATCGACAGTGTCGCGATCATGCAATTTCTGGCGGATAAGCACGGTGGGCTGACCTATGCGGCGGGAACGGTTGAGCGGGCGCAACAAGATAGTTTCACCCAGTTTATCAATGATGAACTTGACGCGGTTATCTGGTGTGCTGCGCGCAATACGTTTATTCTGCCTAAAGATAAACGTGTGCCCCAGATTAAAGATACGCTGAAATGGGAATTCGGGCGCTCGATGGATGTTCTTGGTCAGCGTATTGGTGATAATGAATTTGTGATGGGCGATAAGATGACCGTGCCTGATATTTTGCTGACCCATTGCGGTGGTTGGGCGAAAATGGCTGGATTTGAATTGCCGGACGGGCCGTTGCGGGCCTATTTCAAAAGGATGATTGCCCGCCCTGCATACCAGCGTGCTTATGCTTTGGGTGCTGCTAAGTAAGTGACGGCACCCTGTCCTGCCCAGCGTCCGGTTGCAAGACAACCGGTGATCAAGTAGCCACCTGTCGGGGCTTCCCAGTCCAGCATTTCGCCAGCGCAAAATACGCCCGGTTTTTTGTGCAGCATCAAATGATCGGTCAGTTCTGTGCGCGGAATGCCCCCTGCGGTGGAAATTGCTTCCTCTATGGGTCTGGGGCCTGCGTGTTCAATCGGCAAGGCTTTTGCCGTCCGGGCGATTTCCGACAGGGGGGTATTGCGTGCAAATTCGTTGAACAGGGCGGCTTTCGCAGGGTCAAGGCGCAGGGCTTTGCGCAAAATAGAGCTGCCCGAGGATTTTTTCGGTAAACGGTTTATTCTGTCTTGTAAGATTGCGATGTCAGTGTCCGGCAGAAGGTCGACAACCAGTTTAGCACCTTCACGCATATTGTGGCTGACTGCGTAAATCCCGCTGCCTTCGATGCCTTTGGACGAAATAATGAAATCAGCACGTTGGGTTGCATTGCCCGCAGTTAACTGGACGGTTTTGACCGGTGCGCCGAAATAAGGCTTCATGTAGCTTGACCAATTGACGGTGAAGCCCATGTTGGCGGGTTTGAACGGGGCAATGGTGATGCCCGCATCTGATAATATAGTGTTCCAAGTGCCATCCGACCCCAGTTTTGGCCAGCTTGCCCCGCCAAGTGCCAGAATACAGGCGCGCGCGGTGATAGACTTTGGACCGTCCGGGGTTTGAAACCGCAGGTCAGTGCCTGTCCAGCCATCCCATTTCCAGCGGGTTTTGAATTGGACACCCTTGTCTGCAAGGCGCAATAGCCACGCGCGCAATAAAGGCGAGGCTTTCATTGTCTTTGGAAAAACACGCCCTGACGAGCCGGTAAAAACCTCTTGCCCCAAGGCCTGTGCCCATGTGCAAACCTCGGCATTTCCAAACTTCGTAAGCATAGGTAACAGCCAGCTTTCAGCCTGATCAAATGCGGCTGTGAAATCCCGAAACGGTTCGTCTTTTGTCAGGTTCAGGCCGGACTTTCCTGCCATCAGTAATTTACGCCCGAAGGATGGTTTGGCGTCCACAATGACAACCGAAAAACCTGCGTCGGCCGCAACCTCGGCGGCCATAAGACCGGCGGGGCCGGCCCCGATGACGCATAGGTCAATCATTGTCGCGTACCGGTTTTATGTGATCAGTCCAATGCGCTTGCGGATAGGATCCTCGCGCAGGCTAATCACCTGCCCCAACCATTCATCGGCATCAGCCGTACACATCCACACCAATGCTTTCGCAGGCCATTCGGGGGGAATATGTACCGACCAGTCAAGCTGGCTGACAGGGTTCACGCCGCTGTCTTTGATCGCCATTTGCATCTCGGTGGCCACAGTGCCGGGTGACAGAACCAGGGCACGGATATTGTTTGCGCGCTCTTCGTTGTCCAGACATGCATTCAGGTGGTGTACGGCAGCTTTGGATGTGCAATATGCACTCCAGCCTTCCAGTGCGCTGGTTCCGGCACCGGAACCGATGGTCAGGATGGTGCCACCCTTTTTCATATATGGCATCGCTTCGCGCATACCGTAATAAACGCCTTTGACATTGATATCGATCAGCTTGTCCCAAGCCGTGGGATCCGCTGCGGCAAGGCTGTCTATCGGATCAATCACACCTGCGTTATTGATCAGTACATCAAGCGTTCCGAACGTGGCAACGCATGCTTCAGTCATGGCTTTAACCTGGGCCAGATCGGATACATCACAGGCAAAAGCTGCCGCATTGCCCCCATTCGCGTTGATTTCATTGGCGATAGTTTGGATGTCGGTTTCAGTGCGGGCGGCAAGCATGACATTGGCGCCGAGACTGGCAAATTCACGGGCGGCGGCGGCACCGATACCACGGCTGGCACCTGTGATCAGAACGGTTTTGTTTTTCATGGATTACACTTTCAGGAAATAATCTGGGTATTGGCATAGCAATACACGTTCGTGTGACAACAATGCAAGCCGTTGCCGATAAGGCTAATATCACAAAATGTGATAAATTTGGTGGTTGTTTGTGGTTTTAGTCTGCCCTAGGTTTGCCATTCAATTTCAGGAGACGAAATTATGTTTACAAAAAATAGCTTATTAACAAGCGTATGTGCGGTTGCATTGGTCGCAGGCTCGCCCGTATTTTCGGAAGTGCAGTCAACGCAAATTCTAGAAGAATATTTTGATGTTTTTAAGTCTACAGCAATTGAAATTGAAGTTGGCGATAAAGAAGACAATATCAAATCGTCACAATGGAATAATGTTACCCTGAAATCCAGTGATGGAAAAATGCAAATTGCGGTTCCGTGGATAAAGGTTAGTAAAAAATTGTCGGGCGGGTTTGCATTGACTATTGCAGATCAGATTGATGGCGCATTTCAAACACCCGACCCAGAGGTTTTGGAACCTGTAAGGTTTGTGGTTGAAAGCAAAAACATGGTTATCGACATTGATGGTCAATTGGGTGCGCGGGAATATAACTCCAAGTTTGGCGAAGTGATATTTCGCACGCTGGACAACACTATCATTAGTGTTTCGGCCACGATGACAGACGGGACCGGTGCCCATCTGATGGAAGTTGACAAATCATCAGGCACTTATAATCTTAAAAGCATGAAGGTTAACTACCGTGTTGAAATAGAGGGCGATGTGGTGACATCCGCCTCAACATTCGTGGATATTGCCGGCAAATTTGAAGCCCCCTATTACAAAGATTACGATCCGGAAATTCCGACAAGTGCTTTTGATCCATCGCGTGATTTGTTTTTCCAGTATAGCAGCGGATCAGGGGCAACCGATATTTTCATGGAGTCGGTTGTCGGGCCGGTCGAAATCAAAGCGACTTTCGGGCCGACCTCGGCTGCAATGGGGGTTACAGGTTCTGTCGCGTCAATTTCCGGGCAAAGCAAAAACATTGCATATGATGTCAATGTTGCTGGAATGGGCTTGTCGCAAATGCAGCTAAGTCTGTCTAATTCTATTGTGAAGCTTTTTGTGCCGCTGGACAATGTTGATGAAAGCAAACCTGCCGGTGCTAAAATTGCGTTGTCCGGATTGACATTATCCGATCAGGTTTGGGCCATGTTTGACCCAACTGCGGCTTTGCCCCGGGATGAAATCAATCTGGATATTGATCTGTCGGCAAGCTTGCGCTGGTTGAAGAAAATCGCCGAGGTTGATGTCAGTAATACGGATCAGGAACCGCCGCTTGTTATGGATAGCGCAGAGATTAAATCGCTTAACCTGACAATTGCAGGCGCTGAATTGCAAACCACCGGATCGGTATTGGTGGACAATTCCCAATTCCCGCCTGTTCCCGAAGGCACCGTTAATATATCGCTGAAAGGGGTGCAGGGTTTGATTGGAAAGCTGACGGAAATCGGTTTGATCCCGGCACAGAACGCGATGATGATACAGGGGATGACCGCGATGTTTTTCCGGCCCGGTGAAGGCGGTGAGGATCACCTGACCTCTGCCATCGAGATGACCAAGGACGGTCATATCATCGCCAATGGCATGCCGATTAAATAACTTGAAAGAACAGATACGTGGCACATGATTTTGAAAACCTGTCCAAGAAAATCCTGAAAGCGGCGGCTGATGCGGGCGCCGATATGGCCGACGTTCTTTTGGTGGACGGGCAAAGCGTGTCGATTGATGTCCGTGATGGTGTTTTGGAACATGCGGAACGTGCAGAAGGGGTTGATGCCGGGTTGCGGGTTTTAATCGGCAAAAAGCAGGCTTGTGTTTCGGTGTCCGATTTAAGCGATAATACGATTGCGCAAATGGTCGAGCGGGCTGTTGCAATGGCCGGGGTTGCCCCCGAAGATGCTTTTATCGGTCTGGCTGATCCCGATCAGTTGGCTGGATCATGGGACGTGGACAGGCTGGAATTGGCCGATACATCCCACAAGCCGGCACCAAAACAAATGCAGGAAACAGCACAAAAGGCAGAGGCTTCTGCCTTGGCGATCAAGGGTGTTTCCAAGGTTCAAGGTGCCAGTACGGGCTGGAGCGAGACGCGAATATACTTGGCGGCTTCTAACGGGTTTTCCGGCGGGTACAGCCGTACATCATATTCGACAACATGCGTGGCTATTGCAGGTGAGGGCCTGCATATGGAGCGCGATTATTGTGGTGAAGGGCGGACTTATCTGGCGGATTTACCGGATGCAAATATGATCGGTCAACTGGCTGGCGAACGTGCTGTGGAAAAGTTTGGCTCAACCAAACCGCCAACCGGCAGCTTTCCCGTTTTGTTTGATGAGCGCATATCATCAACCCTGATCGGGCATCTTTTAGCGGCGATAAACGGTGTTTCGATTATTCGCGGTTCCAGCTGGATGATGGATGGGCTGGGCAAGCAAATATTACCAAAGGGTATCAATTTGATCGAGGACCCGACGCGCGCACGCATTTCCGGCTCAAAGCCGTTTGATGCCGAGGGCCTGCCTGTTGGCGTTCGCAATATTGTGGATGACGGTATGCTGACGGGCTGGACACTTGATTTGGCAAGCGCACGCAAACTGGGGATGAAAAGCACGGGGAATGCATCGCGCGGGGTGGGATCACCCCCTTCGCCGGGGGCCGGGAACATAACATTGACCGGTGGCACAAAAACCCGCGAAGAGCTGCTTTCGGATATGGGGACAGGTCTGTTGGTTACAGGCTTGATCGGCTCTACCATTAGCCCGACCACAGGTGATTATTCGCGTGGTGCCAGTGGGTTCTGGGTTGAAAACGGGCAGATTATACGACCGGTGAATGAATGCACAATTGCAGGAAACCTGCATCAGATGCTGGCTAGCATTGTGCCTGCAAATGATGGCCGTACACATCTTTCGCGTGTTATTCCCAGCTTGCTGGTGGAAAGTATGACCATTGCAGGCGCCTGATCTGAAGTTGCTTCTGGATGCGGCAAGCGCCGCAGGCAAAATCGCGATGAAATATTATAAAAGCGATGTCCGGAAATGGGATAAGAAAGATGGTCAGGGGCCGGTCACCCAGGCGGATCTTGAAATTGACAGGATGCTGAATAGCATGCTGCTGGATGCGCGTCCCGACTTTGGCTGGTTGTCCGAGGAAATTGAAGATAATCTTGAACGGTTGAACCATGATGTGGTCTTTATTGTCGATCCGATTGATGGCACGCGGTCGTTTATCAATGGCCATGAAAACTTTGCCACGGCTATTGCGATTGCACGAAAAGGTGTGGTTGAAACCGCTGTTGTGCATTGCCCCGCAAAGGATCTGACATATTGGGCGGCATTGGGGAAAGGCGCGTTTCTGAATGGAACGCCGATTATCCACAGTGATGCGCGTGCCGTGCAATCCGCCCGCGTTCTGGCGTCGGGTGCGCAAATGAAATCACAGCATTGGCGGGACAGGCCTCCGCCGATTGAACGGCATTTCCGGTCATCGCTTGCATACCGGTTGTGCCTTGTGGCGCAGGGGCGGTTTGACGGGATGATAACGCTTCGGGACACATGGGAATGGGATGTGGCAGCGGGTGATCTGATTTGCCGTGAAGCGGGGGTGAAAGTATCGGACAAAAATAAAGGCACGCCGGTTTACAACCAGCACAAACCGGCGCTGCTCGGGATGATAGCGGCCGCACCGCAATTACATGCGGGTCTTGTGCAATATTTGAAGTGAATTGCCATTTTGCATCAGGAAGTTTATGCAAGGCCTAGCAAAGGATTTAACAATGACACAAAGACTTCATCTGGTATTTGGCGGCGAATTAAAAGACCCATCAACAAAAGCTTTCCGCAATGTTGATGACATTGATATCGTCGGGATATTTCCGAATTATGCCGCTGCATTCAATGCATGGAAATCCAAGGCACAGCAAACTGTTGATAATGCACACACGCGCTATTTTATTGCACATATACATCGTTTGCGTGATGAAGCGTCTGCTGGTAGCCCGACCGAAGAACTCGGGTAACTTTATCAGCGATGCTATCAGGCGCGGAACTTTGGCTGTATAAGACGCTAACCCGTTTGGCGGGCGGGCGGCTAACGAAAAACTTGCAGACAAAGTGGGATGCGACCGGCATTGTAAAGGATCGGTTTCAGGAACGCTTGGGGATAACAGCCAAGACAAGGGCGTCTGGGCGATTGATATGGCTGCATGCGCGCAATGTGACCGCGTTACTGCCCTTGCTGGGTTTGATCGAACAGCTTAACGCGCTGGAACTGGGTTTGAATTTTCTGGTTACAACCCGCAAGCAGGAAGATCTGGATGCGCTGCTTGAACAGCTTCCAGACAATACTATACACCAGTTTTTACCTATAGATTTGGCCCGACCTGTTCAGGATTTCCTTAAGCATTGGTCGCCGGATGTTGCGGTTATCGCGGAAGGAGAGTTTTGGCCCAGGCTGTTGACGAAGCTTCATGCGCAAGCTGTCCCTTTAATTGCGGTTAATGCGAATATGACGGGCAAAAGTTATCGACGCTGGCAGTGGGCATCCAGCTTGGCAAAGTTATTGCTAAATTCTTTCAGTCTGGTTCTTGTGCAGGATCAACAGATTGCACAAAAGTTGAAACGGCTGGGTGCGCAAAGCGGGATAATACGCGTGACCGGCCGGCTGAGTGACGCAAAAAAACTGCTGCATTATGATGAAACACTTTATACGGGTCTGTCCTTGGCAATTGGAAGCCGCTCGGTTTGGTTGTCGGCCACCACACATCGGGACGAAGAGGATGTTGTGGTGAATGCGTATAAAGTTGCGCTGCGCCGCAACCGCCGATTATTGCTGATATTACATACCGCCGAAGAAAAAAGAGGCGCGAAAATAGCGGCGCGGCATGAAAACAAGAACCTTGCATTTGCCTTGCAGGAAAACGGTGATGTGCCGGACCAGATGACGGATGTTTATGTGACAGACCAGGCAGAAAATCTGGCAACTTACCTGCGGTTGGCATCGGTCACATTTTGCGGTGGTACATTGTCAAAAGGGGAAGCGATTGACCCATACCACCCGGCCACTATGGGGTCGGCGATTATACAGGGGCCTGCTTGTGGTGATTTTGAACAGGAATATGCCCGTTACCGTAAAGCGGGCGCCACACGACTTGTGCAAAACGGCAGCGATCTGGCGCAGACTTTGAATTCGGTTATCGCACCTGATGTGGCCGCCACTATGGCACATAAAGCATGGGAAATAAGTTCGGAAGGCGGCGAGATTTCGGGTATAGTCACCGCAGAGATACTGGAAATACTTGCCAATGGGGTGCTAGCAAATGAAGCCGCCTGAGTTCTGGAAGCATGAGCCAAAACATGCGGGAGTTTGGCCGCAGGTTTTGCAACCCTTGTCGAAGTTGTGGCAATGGGCAGGTGCGCGCCGCTGGAAAAAAGGGCCGCATGTGAAAATCGGCATTCCGGTCATTTGCATCGGTAATGTTAATCTGGGCGGCACCGGTAAAACCCCGACAGTTATCGAGGTTGTTACGCGGTTGATTGCCATGGGCAAAAACCCGCATGTGGTGTCCAAGGGGTATAAAGGCCAGCTAATTGGCCCGGTTCTGGTTGACCCTACGGCGCACTCGGCCAACGATGTAGGTGACGAGCCGTTGTTGCTGGCCGCATTTGCCCCGACATGGGTGTCGAAGGATCGCCATATTGGCGCGCGTGCGGCACGCATGGCAGGTGCGGATGTAGTTGTTCTTGATGACGGTTTGCAAAACCCCGCGCTGTTCAAGGATTTAACGATACTTGTTGTTGATGCTGAAATGGGGTTTGGCAATGGATGCGTCATGCCATCCGGCCCCTTGCGTGAAACTGTGGAAAATGCCGTTGCCAAATCCGATTTGCTTTTAACGATTGGGCCGCAAGGTGATGCGCATGACTTGTTTCGGAATAATTGGGACGCAGTACAGAAACTTCCACACGCAACGGCTACCATTACGCCTTTGCAAACGGGTATGGACTGGGATGGGATGCATGCGCTTGCTTTTGCCGGCATAGGTCGCCCGGAAAAGTTTTTTAACACGCTCAAAGCGATGGGCGTGGTACTGAAAGCCACGCGCAGTTTTGACGATCACCAGACCATTCCGACAAGCTTGCTTTTGCGTTTGGAAAAGGAAGCGTGGGAATTGGGCGCGCAATTGGTGACAACAGAAAAAGATGCGGTTCGGCTGCCTAAAGAATGGCAGCAGAAAGTTTTAACAGTGCCCGTGCGCTTGAAGATCCATGATCCTAAGATCATGGATAAAGCCCTGAAATCTATTTTCAGTTGAAACCGATTGCTACGCTTTAGCTTTCCAGCTGTGCATCAAGAAGTTCCTGCAAGTCACTATATGATTGGTTGCCATGTTTGACACCGTTGATCAAAAGTGTCGGGGTTGAATCAACATTGTCATCACCGGCATTCTTTTGGAAATCCGCAACCAGGGCTTTGGCCATATCCTGATCTTGTAGACATGCTTCCATGTCTTTGTTTTTCAAGCCTGCGATACGACCGATTTTATAAAGGTTTTCAGCAATCTCTGCACCGCTGCCTTTTGTCCATTCCCGCTGGCGTTTGTAAAGCATATCAATGATGCCGAAATACCGCTCCGGACCGCCACAACGCGCAAGCATACCGCCCCACAGGCCCAGACGATCAAAGTAAACCTCGCGGTAGATGAACTTGATTTTACCGGTGTCTATATAGTCGGCTTTAAGGCTTGGCATGACATCCGTGTGGAATGTTGCGCAATGCGGGCAGGTAAATGAAGCGTACTCGGTTACAGTAACCGTGGCATCGGGATTACCCAGAGTCATTTCCACCACCTTTTTGGCATCCTGCGCCATCAGGCTGGTGGACGATAATGCGGTTGCGGCCATTGTGTAGGATATGAACTGTCTGCGTAACATCTGATTACCTTTATATTTTTTTCTGTTTGATGTTTTTACCCAAACGGGCAAGCGCATCTTTCAGGTTGTCGTTGGAAACATTTTCAACGGTCGTGTCAACATCTTTGACCGCTTGTGATGAAAGGGTTTTTGCCAGCTCGGGGTGGTCAAAGCATTTTTGATCTTCGCCAAAGCCAACGGGTGCTGTTTGCGTTATTCTAATTCTGCTGATTGCAGAATAGCCGTAACAGGCGTTTACGCGCTCTATTATTGTGGGCAGTTGCATTTGCAGCATCGGGGCATTCGCACCGGTTGACAGAATTGTCAGGGTCGCACCCAGACCTTCACGGGCATAGCTTACTTTTATCGGTTGTGCTATTTTTGCTACCGCCTCACCCACAAACTCAGCCCAGTGGGTTAGTAGACGGGTTTCAACAAACCCGCGTTTTTCGGAAGCTTTTTGGATTTGCTTGGCCAAAATACCGCCTGTACGCACAAATCCACGTGTTTTGCGTTTGGGGCTGTATGTTCCAGCGGTTTTATTGTGCGCGGTTCGTGCCATGACTTCCAATATATTCATTCAGTGGTATCTTACGCAAGCAGGGCAAAGTATCCAGAGCATAAAGACAATCGGGGGGATAAAATTTGCGTGATGGTGATGTAACAAAGTCGGCAATACTTCTGGACTGGTATGATCGTAACGCCCGTCCAATGCCGTGGCGTGTCAGCCCGCAGGCGCGTTTGGGCGGTGCTGTGCCTGATCCGTATCATGTCTGGATGTCTGAGATTATGTTGCAGCAGACAACGGTTGCGGCAGTGCGGGATTACTTTGTGAAATTCATGGACAAGTGGCCGACAGTGTTTGATCTGGCCCGCGCCAAAGATGATGAGGTTATGGCCGCGTGGGCCGGGCTTGGCTATTATGCCCGCGCACGGAACCTGTTGAAATGCGCAAGGGTTGTTGCCAATGATCTGGGCGGGGTTTTCCCCGGTGATGAGCCCGCTTTGCAAAAGCTGCCCGGTATCGGGCCTTATACATCGGCGGCAATCGTCTCGATTGCCTTTAACCGGCCCGCTACAGTTCTGGACGGCAATGTTGAACGGGTCATGGCGCGGTTTCATTTGATAAAACAGCCATTGCCGGCCAGCAAGGAAACCTTGCGCGATCTTGCGCGCGACATGCTGCCGCAAAAACGGTTTGGTGATTATTCACAGGCGGTTATGGATTTAGGGGCGACTATTTGCACACCGCGTAATCCCGTTTGCGACCTTTGCCCGTGGGCCAAGGGATGCAAGGCGCGGGCATTGGGTGTGGCAAAAGATCTGCCGAACAAGTTGGCAAAGGCCAAAATACCTACCCGCTATGGAACCTGTTTTGTGGTCATGCACAAAGACGGCGCCGTGTTGCTGGAGCGCCGGCCGGAAAAGGGGCTTTTGGGGGGAATGTTGGGTTGGCCCGGTGATGCCTGGTCAACAGATAAGGCGGATGCCGTGCCTCCATTTGCGGCAAACTGGTGCATAGCGCCAGAAGAGGCACGCCATACATTCACGCACTTTCATTTGAAACTGCGGGTGCAATATGTGGTTGTTTTGAATGATTTTGACTGTACCTTCGGGCATTTCAAAGCGGCCGACGCGTTTGATCCCGATGAATTGCCAACTGTTATGCGCAAGGTTTGGCGGCTGGTGCAGGCTGTGACGTGACGCCCTATTCGTTAAAAGCCAGTACTGCGGTAAACTTGTGAAAAAGAGGATGTGATGCATAAAACGGATTTTACCGCCGCAATCCCGTTCGGGATTTCACTGACGCTTGTGCTGGTCATCATATTATCGGGATACCTTGGCGGCTGGTGGCTGTTGCTGACCCCTGCGTATACATTCTGGGGGATGACGGTGATTGACCGGATTGTCGGGCTTGAATTGAAAGACAAGGACCCTGACACGCCTGATGACAGGCTTTTCTGGTATCGGCTATTAACCATTATCTGGTTCCCGATTGAACTTGTGCTGATATTCGGAAGCATCGCATTTG
>DAOUQS010000282.1 GCA_030625465.1 Amylibacter sp.
GCTTACGACAAGCCGATTGTGACGGGCTTTTCCTTAAGGGTTATGCGCGGGGAACGCATTGCGCTGGTCGGGCCGAACGGTGTTGGCAAAACCACATTGCTGAATATGCTGACAGGGCAACTGGCACCTGACAGTGGTACGGTCAAGCTGGGCACCAACCTTGTGCCGGCTGTTTTTGACCAGAACCGCGCGCAGCTGGATCCAAAAGCGACGCTTTGGGAAACGCTGACACAGGATAAAGAGCTGGGTGTTTCGGGCAAGAATGATCAGATTATGGTGCGCGGCAATCCAAAGCATGTGGTCGGATATCTGAAAGAGTTTCTGTTTGACGAAAATCAGGCGCGCGGGCCTGTTTCAGCTTTATCCGGCGGGGAAAAAGCGCGTTTGTTACTGGCGCGCATCATGGCCAAGCCCAGCAATATGCTGATCCTGGACGAGCCGACAAATGATCTGGACATCGAGACGCTGGACCTGCTGCAAGAGGTTCTGGACAGTTATGACGGCTCGGTTATTCTGGTCAGCCACGACCGTGATTTTCTGGACCGTGTTGCCACAACAACCGTGGCGATGGAGGGTGATGGACGGGCCGTGATCTATGCAGGCGGCTGGTCGGATTACCGTGCGCAAAGTGGCGCTGATGATGGTCAGGATAAAAAGCCGAAAAAGAAATCAAAGGCGGCAAATCCGGTTGAAAGTGAAAATACGGCCAAGTCCGGTTTGAATTTCACGCAAAAGCACCGGTTGGAAGCCTTGCCGGGTGTTATCGCACGGCTGGAAGCGGAGATCGGCAAGTTGCAGAATTTTATGTCAGATCCCGAGCTGTTCACCAAAGAGCCAGACAAGTTTCAAAAAGCCATGGATGGGTTGATTGAACGACAGGCGACACTGGACGCTGCTGAAGAAGAGTGGCTGAAACTAGAGGCCTTGGCCGAGGTAAGCGCGACTTAAGGGCAAGCCTTAATTCTGCGTCTGGCTGGAAACCTTTGCCGCTTTGCGATCCATGTCACGTTTGGCAATGCGACAGGTTTCAACAACGGGGCCGATCGCCTTGGTTGATCCGCGCAAAGGCAGCCGTTCGGTTTGGCCCGTTGCCAGCAGGGACACATCGGCATAGCTACCGGATATCAAGCTGCGAAAAAGCGGGGCCAGCGGCTCTTTTTCCGTGTAGAACCAGTCTTGCGCGTCGAAGTCATAATTCACGACACTGGTCACACCAAGCTTGGGGAAGTCAAAGAACAGCATTTCTTTTTGGCCAAGCGGGGTGGACGCCGGTGTTGATCCGGCTTGCGCAGAGGGGTCGATCGGGGTGGTGATCGGGTAACTGGTCTTGTAGCGATACTTGATCTCGGCGGTTTCCTTGATGCAGACAATTTGCATCGCCATCCAGTTATGTGTGTCATCTGTGCATTGCAACAGGGCGGCAACCGGGCTTTTCAGGGTTTCATTGGCTGGAATGGCTTCCCAAAGCTGGCAGGAATTGCGCAGATTGATGGTTTCGGAAAATGCTGCCGTGGCTGATAATACAGTGGCCGCAAAAGCTGTAGCGATACGCAATAACATGTTTATTTCCCGTTTTGGACTGTTTTGCGACAAATTACCTGAATTTGTAGAAATAAAAAGACTATTTACAGTTTTTCAGTGAATTCGTTTAGAACGGGAAACATAAAATACCAGTCTGCATTTGGTGACTAAAAAAGCACATACATACAGTAATCGGCTAGTGCTTTGAAAACCTATACAACTTATTGTGGAAATCTTTTTGACAGATACCTTATTTAGGGCGATACTTCCCCTAAGGAATACAAAAAAAATTAAGGGGATCGGTAAACGGAAAAGGCAATATTGCACTGCGCGAAGTGGCTTTGTCACAGGATGCAGGGCAAAATCAGAAGTCTTTTCGAAAGCTAAAGCCCTTAAACAGATTGGTCGTTGGTGTCAGTAGATGCTTATAAATCGTAAATACGATTTTGGGGGCATCGGTTTGTAAGGGCAAGACTTTGTTTGTTTCGAGCAGATGAATTGCCAAATCGACATAGATGGCCAGCTGCTGGAATGCAGAGCCAGCGGCATTAGAGAGCCCTTTTCCATTCTCCCGGAAGGGCTCTCTTTTTTTGTCAGTTGGTTTTTGTTTCCCTGATCTTTGGCGCAAACCGTTCGCATGCGTTTCCTTTATATATGCCAGAGGTTACGCGGCCGGATTTCAATGTGGCGGTGTAGGTGCATTTCATCCGGTAGGTTCGCCGGTGACCGTAGCCATAGGGGTAGCCGTAACCGTAGCCGTATCCATAGGGGCGATAAACCGGTTGGTAATCGGTGCGGATGCTTTCATGGTACCAGACGGCGGTGGTTTTGTTTTGTATCGCGGGCGGGCCGATAACGCTGGTCACCTGGGCCAGGGTTTTGCCCTGAAATTGGTCAAGACGGGCGGTTTGTTCTTCGGGCGTTTCGCAGGCGGAAAGGGCCAGTATCAGGCTGATGGGGATGAAGGTTTTTAAAGCGGACATTTTTATCGGGGCCGTTTTTTATGAATGTGCGGGTAATGTAGGGGATTTGAAAGGGAAAGCAAGGTAGGGTGGCTTTCCGAGTGGGGCATTTGTGCGCGAATGTAGGGTGGACTTCAGCCCACGCATTACCACGATTAAATCGAACACAAGGGCGGTTCAGGGTTGGAAAATGTTACGGTGAGCTTGGCTTGTTCGTT
>DAOUQS010000007.1 GCA_030625465.1 Amylibacter sp.
TCAGGGATGTCGGTGTTCAGCTGCTTGCCGTCGCCAGACCAGCACATTGTCAACCAAGCATCGCCATTGCGCATGGATGGTTGGTAATCCGAAGAAATCGCGAACAGGTGCGGTTTGACATCAATCAGCAGTTTTTCGGCATCCGCCAGTTCTGCCTCGTCGACCGAGTTGAAGGAATATCCGAAATATTTCAATGCGTTACCAATCGTCGTCAACTGATAGTCATGCACCATTGTTCTGCCGGAAAAGCTGTCCATTGTGATATCAAAGAACTCTTTCCAACTGGTGATAGCCTTGCCACCATTATGGGCGGTGTTTATCGCAAAACCGGTTGTGCCCCAGTCTTTTGGCACAGCATAAAGCTGACCATCGACCGAACCCGCCTCGGCGTAACGTGCGTCGAAAGCCGATGCATCATAGTTAGGCAACTTTGATGTATCCAGCGGTTCAATCAGACCCTCGGAGACGTAGGTAGTGATTGTGTAGTTGGTCGGTACATAAACATCCCAACCGCTTCCACCTGCTTGCAGTTTGGCCAGCATTTCCTCATTAGAGCCAAACACATTGACCTGCACATGCGCACCCGTGGCTTCGGTAAACGCCTCAAAGTTAGACGGGTCGTGGTAGTTTGGCCATGTCGCCAGGATCACTCGATCCCCGATATCACCAGCGGCAAATGCCGGACTTGGAAACACGCCGGGCATCGCGGCACCCATAACAGCCGTAGCGGCACCTAGGCCTGTTACGTTCAGAAAATGCCGCCTTGTCACTGAACCGCGTTTGTAGCGGTGCAGTTCTTCCATGAATTTTTCTTTAGAGATGTAGTTGTTGTCCTTAGTCATAATGTTTCTCCCTGAGGTTCAGTGTTGATTGGCTAGTCTCGATCTAAGACAAGAGCAGTACCGGCATCCCATGACGCCTGTACTGTTTCGCCTGCGTTGAACGTTCCATCGTTCAATTCCGATTGCCTTGGTGCCAGAACGAGAAATTCGCCAAGGGTGTTATGCTCCACTAGGTATTCAGTATGCTCACCTAGAAAAATTCGGTTTTTAACTTCAACTGACAGGCTGTCTTTGCTGTCTGTGTTGCGGCTTAGTGAGACCTGCTCCGGGCGTACGCTGATGCAAACGCCCTGACCTGTTGCAAACTTACCAACAGGCTGACCTTTCACGACCATCCCATTTTCAAGGGTTACACAGGTCAGATCTCCTGAGCTTTTCGAAATCTTGCCATTGAAAAAGTTCGACGTGCCGACAAAACCAGCCACGTAACGGCTTTGCGGGCGGTCATAAAGCTCTCGCGGACTGCCGATTTGAACGATACGCCCGTCTCGCATGATGCAGATCCGGTCGCTCATCGATAACGCCTCTTCCTGATCGTGGGTCACCAGAACAAAGGTTATCCCAAGTGTGCGCTGGATATTTTGCAGCTCGATCTGCATTTCTTTGCGCAGCTTGCGATCCAAAGCCGCCATAGGTTCATCCAAAAGCAACATCTTCGGCTGGTTAATAATGGCACGCGCCAATGCTACCCTTTGTTGTTGTCCACCTGACATTTCCCAGATGCGCCGATCTTGAAATCCGTCCAATCGCACCAGTGTCAGAACCTCATGGACCTTAGTGGCAATAATGTTTTTTGCGATGCGGGGGCGTTGTTGTTTCAATCCGTACCCGACGTTCTGTGCAACAGTCAGGTGGGGAAACAAAGCATAATGCTGGAATACCATATTAACCGGTCGGTGGTGTGCGTCGCAATCATTGACGACCTCTCCGTCTATCAGAACTTCCCCCGTGGTTGGGGTTTCGAACCCAGCCAACATGCGCAATGCAGTGGTTTTTCCACACCCCGATGGGCCAAGAAAAGAAAGGAACTCACCCTCACGAATACGCAAGTTCAAATCAACGGCTGCAAGGATGTCGCCAAATGACTTAGAAACGCCTCTTAACTCGGCGATAACTTTCCCGTCTTTAGGTTCTTTCTCAGATATATATCCCTCAGTTCCCATTTTTTTATTTTTTTTCCCGATCAGATGTATACTATTGGTATTGAAAAAATGGTAATAAAAAGTCGTTTTGTTGTATATACCACGAATTGGGTAGACTACACAATTTTAAGGGGGAGGCGAAGGGACAGATGAAAGGTTGGCTTGAACCAACAGGGGACGTTATCGCCGCCATTGGAAGTGACGGGTTTGCCACCCACTTGACGAATGCGCTTAACCAAATTGCCGCGTTCGATTATTGTGTGATCTTCGGATACCTTGGGTCAGCCCGGCCATTGGATTTGTTTGACACCTTTCCAAAAATGAAACGAAGAATTTTTATCGAGGATTATCTTGAAGGCCCGTATCTGCTTGATCCGTTTTATTTGGCCTGCATGACACCGGTCGCTTCCGGCCTTTATCGCATGCGCGATATCGCCCCGGATCGCTTTTTTCAGGCCGAATACTTTCGCAGCTATTATGTGCAGACAGGTCTGGCGGAAGAAGTTGGTTATATCGTTGAACTTCCCGGTAACGCCGTGATTGTTATTTCTTTAATGCGCGCGCAAAAAGTATTTTCAGCCAAAGAGATTAGGGAGTTGAAACAATATTGGCCGGTGGTCAGCACAGCTTGTCGGCAGCATTGGCGTGGGCTTTCTTCTGATTTCGGACAGGAAAACGGCACGGCATCGGAGACTATACTTCACAAATCGGTGGAACGCGCACTGTTGCGATTTGGCGAAGGAACACTGACCCCAAGAGAACGCGAAGTCGTTGAGTTTACACTAAAAGGGCATTCGGCTGATGCGGTTGGTCGCATTCTTGGGATATCATCCGGAACAGTCCGAATTCATCGCCGGAATATTTATTCAAAACTACAAATCCGGTCGCAAGGTGAACTGTTCTCTAGGTTCATCAAAACGCTGGTTAACGATTCAGGTGATGAAGTTAACTGATTTGCTTAAAGGGGTGCGGCGGTCATATTCGAGCGGAATAGGGACCAAAGTCATCCTCCCAGCTCCAAGTCATATTTTACAGTCTTGAATGGCACCCCATCGGGATCAACATCGGTGTCAAGTTCACGGGCGTAGCGATGGCCTTCGTACACAGCGGCAGCGATGGTGGCCGGGCCGTAGCAATCACCGATGCGGCGCACAGATTTAATGTTAGCGGTTTTCAGTTTGTCAGGGTCATTCATCAACGCATCATAAAGCGCGTCGTTGGGCAGACGCATGGTCACCGGCACCAGTGTGCCCAGGTGCTTTACGCTTTCACCAGTGACAAGGTTAACCATTTCGATCCCCCCGTCGCCAAGTGCCACCACAGAATGGCGCGGCAGGATTTTCACGCCTAGACCAATAAGTCGTTTTTCGATGTGTTGTTGCTCCAGTGTATACTCGGTCCAGCTGCTCACACATAGTCCCGGTGTTACCAGAGTGACTTGATATCCTTCACCTGCCAACAAGTCGGCCATCATGCTGCCCATGTAATAATGATCGTCATCAAACACCATGACTTGGCCATTGTCGGGCCGCTTGCCGTCCATAATATCGCCGGGGCTTAGGGAATGTGGGTATATGGCACCCGGTATGGGCTTGCGGATATGGCGCCCGATGCCATCACGACGCCATGCGGAACCAGTGGCAAGGGCCACATGATCCGCACCAAACTCCAGAACCTCTTCTACGCTCAGTTCGCTGTTCAGGTATAGATCAACATTGGGCATGGGTGCTATCTGGCCCAGCCGATAATCGCGCACCCGCGCCCAGGCATTCAGGTTTGGCAGCGCACTTTCGCGGCTGACACGCCCGCCAGCCTTAGACCCGGCCTCAGCCAAGGTCACGCGGTAGCCACGTTTACCCAGTTGATGTGCGGCCTCTAACCCGGCGGGGCCGGCACCAACCACCAGCACGTGGCTGTCCGACCCTTTTGGTGCGATCTGTTCTGGATGCCAACCTTTACGCCACTCTTCCCCCATCGTCGGGTTTTGAGTGCAGCGTATGGGGGCGGAAATATTGTTCCACGCCGCACAGATATTGCAGCCAATGCATTCGCGGATGTCATCTACACGACCTTCCTTGATCTTATTGGGTAGGAATGGATCAGCGATGGAAGGCCGTGCGGCACAGACCATATCAACCAGACCGCGCTTAATTGCCGAAACCATGGTATCGGGCGAAGTGTAGCGCCCAACAGCGGCAACCGGCTTGCTGCTGACCTGTTTGACGAAGGCGATATAGTCTTCCTGATAGCCTTCGGGTGCAAAACGCGAGGTCATGGAATCGTTTTCCCAGTCAGCGACATTGACATCCCACATGTCTGGCATTTCGGCCATCATCTCGATTGCATCCCGCCCTTCGTTTTGCCATTCCAACCCGTCAGGTCCCATCATTTCGTCAACCGCAAAACGTGCAACCACGCCCATGGTATCGCCAACGGCATCCAGCGTTTCTTCCAATAGCTCACGATAAAGCCGCAGGCGGTTTTCCAGACTGCCTCCATATTCATCGCTACGTTGATTGTGCCGGCGTGACAAAAAATGTGAGGGCATCGTGCCGTCATGCCCGGCATAGACCACAACAATATCAAACCCTGCCTCGCGCGCCCGCAGTGCGGCGTTGCGGTGCCAGCGGCGATAGGCCCGAATATCGCTTAAGTCCATGGCGCGGGCTTGTACCGGATGATTGTGCCATGTGACCGGACGGTGCATCGGGCCAATGGGCACTTCACGGCTATAGATATTGCCCGTGTCGTGGCCGTTATGAACCAGCTCAACGGCGGCCAGACTGCCATGCTTATGCACTGCATTCACCATGCCTGCCAGATAAGGGACATCCACATCGCCCCATAGACGGGTTTCGGTAAACGGTTGCACGTCGCCTGTGGGGTGAAAATCACATTGCTCGGTTGCGACAATACCCCAGCCACCTTCGGCCTTCATACCACGCATAGCGATCATGCTGTCGGGAAACAGGCGGCCCATACCGTTGCAGTGCGGTGCCTGATAGAACCGGTTGGGGGCTGTTACGGGCCCAATTTGGATGGGTTCAAATAGTATGTCATAGCGCGGATCTCGGGTCATTTTCTTATTCCTTCACGGCATTGTCATGTTAACTCTTCAAGCTTTATTTTTTCACTGTGTATTAAAAACAAAGGGTAGTAGGTTGTTTCGGGGGTGATACTGAGATTGTTTTTCACCGTAACACCATCTTGCAAGATAGGGTTGAATTGAGATATTGGCTTCGTGTCTGCGGTCATTTGATTGATCTCTCTTTCATCCGGGCGGGCTGGGAGGCAGGGTCGTATTCCATGGCTGCAAGGGCTCCTTCGTCAACAGTGACCCCTAACCCCGGCTCGGGGGAGAACGGAATACAGCCATCTTCATCCAGCTCAACTGGGAAGCATGAGAAGGTATTGGATGCTTTTTCCAAACGGGGGAAAAATTCCACCACTGTAGCATTTGGGCAAACTGCCGCCGCCTGCATGGCCGCCGCAAGGCCGATGGTCATTGTGTTGTCATTGTGAATCGCGACAGGTGTTGAATAGGCTTCGGCGATCGCTGCGATTTCCTTTGTGCCCAGAATGCCCAATAGGGTTATTTCCGGGTTCAGAATATCTGCGGCCTGATTTTCAAGAAGCCGACGAAAATCCTGTTTTGTGACCAGAGTCTCACCCGAAACGATCTGTAGGCGTGATTGGGCGCGGATTTGCGCCAGCGCGTCCGTATCCTTCGCATCAGCTGGATCCTCAAACCATGAAACCTCATGAGCGCGCAAAGCCTCGACAATTACGGAAAAATCCTTTGGGGATAACTGGCTCCACATATCAACAAAAACGTCAATACCGGGACCGACCGCATCCCGAACTGCCCCAAGGCGTTCGATGCCTTCTTTTGCTGTGGCACCATAGAGGAAAGGATAGATCTTGACGGCCTTAAAACCTCGTTCCACCTGTTTGCTTGCAAAACATGCGAGCTGTTCTGCAGAGCGGGTTTTATCACTCCAGCAATTTGCGTATAGCTTGATACGGTCGTGACAGCCCCCCCCCAGTAAATTGTAAACAGGCGCGCCCAAAGTCTTGCCGATGATGTCCCACAGGGCGATTTCGATACCGGCTGCCGCCGTCGAAATATCGGTTTCTTCCAGCGGATTGATGTTGGTTTCAGATATATTTTTCATGAAGCGTTTGATGCAATACGGGCTCTTGCCCACCAGGCTTTGCGCTAACCGGTGAACCTGTGCAGCAATCGCATGTTCACGTGTATGGAACCTATGCGTCTCACCCCATCCTTCTATGCCTTCGTCGGTTTCCAGCTTGACCAGAACCCAGGTTTCCCCAGCAGACCAATCTGTTGCAGATATTTTGGACGGGACGATAAAAGTTTTCACATTCGAAATTTTCATGAGATGCTGTTTTCCCCTGACCTATCCGTGTGTGGCAGTTTTGGAGAACATCTGAATTACAACAATTCCGCTAAGGATAAGTGTTATTCCCAAAAACGCCGGTAAATCAAGTTTCTGTTCAAAGATCACACTGCCAATTCCAGCAATTAGGGCGATGCCAACGCCGGACCATATGGCATAGACAATACCAACCGGCATGACTTTCAGCGTGAGTGCCATGAAATAGAATGACGCAGCATAGCCAACCACCACAATGGCGGAAAAACCAAGTTTGGTGAATTGCGCGCTAGCCTGAAGCGCTAAAGTTGCCGTAATTTCCGTGATAATTGCGAGAAGTAAATAGATGTAGTGCATAGATCCTCCAAGGATTTGATAATCAGCGGTTAGTTCCGGTCTTTTTTGGCAATCAATGGCGTCCGAACAATGCGCCGAACGCCACCGTAAATACGGGTGTATGATCTGTCACAGATCAAGTATGGCGTAGTGTTTTTTCACATGGTCTTTGATAGCCCAGCTGCAAACCGTTCCCTTGGGCACGAAAAAACAATCCCCGCCACGGAATGTTTGTGCAGTGCCGTCCGCTTCGGTAATCGTCACTTCGCCGTCCAACATGCGCACAAACTCATGGGTTGGAAAGGGCAGCATCTTGCTGACCATCGGGCCGCTTTCCCAGGTACCGACGTGGAAGTTTCCGGCATCGTTGGTGAAGATCGTGTGGTTCTTTTGCTCTGGCGCTGTACCTTCGATCTCAAACGGGTCGGTGGTATCCATGACCTCCATTTCCACATCGGGATCAAGCACGCGAACGCCGCCTTCTGCTGATTTTATTTCTGGCGTTTCAGCATTTGGGTCAAGAAAAGTGATGTAGAGTTTCTTAAGATAACCTTCTTGATGCCAACTGGTCGGGATGGCGTTGCGAAAATATGCACAGTCATTGGCATGGACCGGCACCGTATCCCCGTTGTCGTGAACCATCTTGAATTCACCTTCAAGAACCCAGATAAACTCATCGCCCGGATAGGGGCCAAATGCTTCGCGCATGGTGGTCGTGTCCCAGACGCCCACATTCAGGCCGATCGCGGGATCGCTATAATAAACATGCACATGCTGCGTCGGTAAGGGGGATTGAAAATCGGCTGGGTCGCATTTCATTTCAGCTATGCCAGACCCGTTCGGCCCGTTTCGTTCAAGGCGAATAATTCTCTTTTCAATGCTCATGTATTTACCCCGTAGATAAGTTGAAACAGGTGCGCGAATTATTGAGATTCGCCCAAACCGCCTTTGAATTTGATTAAATACTGTCTTGACTCGACTCAAAAATCAACCCACTGATTGAATGATCATTCAGTGGATAGGAAGGTATTTACGAAAAATTGCAGGCAGGGGCCGAAACAAAAGCAACTGTCGTGACGAATGTCGCAACCTGAAAAGCGCAAGAATGATTATATTGCCTGGTAAACTCTGGGTGCCAAAAAGGGAGACCGAATATGGATGTAATTGACCAATTAGGTGAGCTTGGCGAAGGAAAGCTGAGCCGCAGAAAATTCACAAAATCACTAATGGCTGCCGGGATAGGTATTGCCACAACGCCACTGGCTTCTAGCCTTGCCCAAGCGGCGGCAGATGATCAGGGTACCTTCTTTACTTGGGGTGGATATGACATTCCGGAACTGTTCGGTGCTTACAAGGAAAAGCACGGCGAATTGCCAAGTTTTGCAACTTTCGGCGGGTCGGAAGAAGCCTTGACCAAAATGCGCGGCGGCTATGTTGTTGACGTTTCGCACCCGTGTAATGCGGGCATTCCGCGCTGGATTGCCTCGGGTCTGTTCCAGCCAATTGACACATCGCGCCTGTCGAACTGGTCTGATGTGATACCAGAGCTTTATAACCTTCAAGGCAACTTCGTGGATGGCAAGCCGTATCTGGCACCGTTTGATTGGGGCCAAACCTCGATCACCTACCGCACGGATCTTTTCGAGCTGGAAGGCGAAGAGTCTTGGGATATGCTTTGGGATGAACGCTACAAGGGTCGCCTTGGCAGCCTAGCATCAGGTGGCGACGCTTGGTGGTGTGGTGCCATCAAGGCCGGTGTCGCCATGAGTGATATCGATACACCTGAAGCCTTTGAAAAGATCGCGGCGGCTATGCGCGCACAACGCCCGCTTATTCGTGTCTACACGGATGACACCACCACATTGGAACAAGCACTTGCTTCGGGCGAGATGGTTGCTGCGATGACTTGGAACAGTTCGGCATCGCTACTGAAAGCCGATGGTGTTCCTGTCCGGTTTGCAACCCCGAAAGAAGGTGCTTTGACTTGGGTTTGCGGGTTGATGATTCACAAGGATGCACCAAATCTGGATAGTGCTTATGACATCATTGATTCCCTGCTAAGTGTGGAATCCGGTAAGTACATGATCAATGATTATGGCTATGGCCATGCCAACAGTAAGGCCTTCGACGCATTCGACGAGGAAACCCTAGTGGGGCTTGGTCTAAGCAAGACCCCGACCGATATCCTTGCCGCAGGTCACTTCCAAATACCGCAGTCGCAGGAATGGGAAACCAAGATGAACGCCTTGTTTGAGGAAATCAAAGCAGGCTTTTAACGCTTACTGTTTCGGGCCTGATTGGGTTTAATTGATCCGCCGGGCCCGAAATTTTTTGCATATAGGTTACCTTGCGATTTTGCGCGATTGCGCGCGATCAGGGTCACCTTCCAGTCACTTCCAGTTTGGAGCACGCCTCAATATGAGTGCAGATCACGCAACAAATATCTCAGGCTGCACAACGCCTCTGCCAAAGACCGGAAGGCTGAGCATGATGCTACAGAAATCCGAGACGTTGCGCGCCTACAGCCTGTTATCGCCAACTCTGATTATCATGGCGATCGGTATTCTTGTGCCGTTTGGCATCCTGATCGTCATGAGTTTCTGGACGCAGGTTGGTTTTGGGTTTGACATGACCCCGACTGTTGCCAATTACGAAATGGCCACGGAACGGCCCATTTATGGCGCGCTGCTTAAGCGATCCTTGTGGATGTCCGGCATGGCAACCGTTACCACCGTGCTGCTGTGTTATCCAATGGCTTACTTCGTTGCCTTCCATGTGCATCGCAACAAGATGTTATGGATCGTCCTGATGACACTTCCGTTCTGGACCAGCTACCTGCTGCGGGTTTTCGCCTGGAAAGTGGTGCTGGGCTATGATGGTGTTATCAATTCAGCCCTGATGAACATCGGGTTGATCGAAAAGCCGCTGGAATTTCTTCTTTACAGTCAAGCCGCCGTGATCATCACGCTTGCACACGCCTGGGCGGCGTTTGCCATTTTACCGATGTATGTGTCGCTTGAAAAAATCGACAGGTCGCTCTTAGAGGCGGCTACCGACCTTGGCGATGGGCCGGTGATGCGATTTCTTAGAATAACACTGCCGCTATCGCTGCCGGGTGTCATGTCGGCCACCCTGCTGATTTTCATTCCAACCACCGGCGACTATATCACACCAGCACTTCTGGGTGGCCCTGACGGCGTGATGATTGGCAACCTGATCCAGAAACAATTTGGGGCCGTGAACAACTGGCCCATGGGGGCAACACTTGCCATCATCCTGATGCTGTCGATCGCGATGATTACACTGGTCTTTTTGTTCGCCACCAATTTCGTCAGAAAGCGTATATCATGAAGTCTGGCACCTATATAAAACAAGTAAATCGCCCACTTCAGTTTTATGCGGTGTTGTTTCTGATCGTGCTTTACGTGCCAGTTCTTTTTCTGCCGCTGTTCAGCTTTAACGACTCGATCTATGTCAAATTCCCGCTAAAAGGTTTCACGTTTCAATGGTACATTGAACTTCTTGACCGTGAACCGGTTTGGGCCGCTTTGATGAACAGTATCAAGGTCGGGGTGACAACGTCAGTCATTGCAACGGGGTTCGGTGTTTTTGCCGCCAAAGCCATCACGCGCTACAGTTTGCCGGGTCGTGGCCCCGTGGTCGGCTTTATCATGCTGCCACTGGTCGTTCCGGGTATCATTTTCGGGGTAGCACTTTTGGTTCTGCTCAGCCAGTTGGGCATTCGCCTGTCACTTTACACGGTGACCGCGGGTCATATTATCGTCTGCCTGCCCTTTGCCATCGCGACCATGATCCCGCGTTTTGAAGGTTTTGATAAATCAGTGGAAGAAGCTTCGGCCGATCTGGGGGAAAACGCTTGGTGGACATTTTGGCGGATAACCTTCCCGATGGTTTTTCCGGGTATTCTGGCCAGCCTACTGCTAACCTTCACGGTTTCATTTGATGAATTTATCATGGCCTTTTTCCTAAGCGGATCCGACGCGACACTACCGATGTATATCTGGGGCCAACTTCGGTTTCCCCAAGCGTTCCCTTCGATCCTCGCAATGGCGTCGATCATCCTCGCTATATCGTTCATTCTGGTATTTCTTGGGCAATGGATCAACCGCGATGCCCATTCCAATACATTCGAAAGTAAATAAAACACATGACGCAAGATAACGCCTTTATTTCATTCCGGAACGTCAACAAATTCTTTGGCAAGTATCAAGCGATCGATGATGTGTCCCTGGATATCAGTCATGGCGAGTTTTTCTCACTGCTTGGATCATCCGGTTGCGGAAAAACCACATTATTGCGGATGCTGGCGGGCTTTGAGGCCGTCAGTTCGGGTGAAATTTATATTGATGGGCAACCAATGTCGGGCGTGCCGCCACATCACCGGCCGGTCAATATGGTGTTTCAGAACTATGCGATCTTTCCGCACCTGAATGTACGCGACAACATCGCTTATGGTTTACGTAAACAAAAGCTGTCGCGCGCCAAACGCAACGATATGGTCGACGACATGCTGGAGTTGATCAAGCTGCCGGAATATGGTGACCACAAAGCCACCCAACTGTCTGGCGGACAACGCCAAAGAATTGCACTGGCACGCGCCCTGATCCTGAAACCCAAGGTTTTACTGCTGGATGAGCCGCTGGGCGCACTTGATAAACAACTGCGCGAACAGATGCAACTGGAACTGCGCGCGTTGCAAAAAACCGTGGGCATCACCTTTGTCTTTGTGACACATGATCAAGAAGAAGCACTAACATTATCAGACCGGATCGCGGTGATGTCTGAAGGGCGCTATTTGCAGGTTGATACACCGACAGGGCTATACGAAAATCCAGTGAGCCGTGAAGTGGCCAGCTTTATCGGAACCATGAACTTTTTTGACGGCACTGTAACGTCAATCAAGGACGGCAACGCAGTGATCAAGGTTGACGGTTTGGGGGAAGTTTCAGCACCGGTAGGAACGATGCCTCTGATGGCAGGGAATACCGTTACTGTTGCTATCCGGCCAGAAAAGTTTTTGCTGACGGATGATAAACCCGATGGCCTGCAATATTCTGTCAAAGGGCAGTTGAACAATGCGGCCTATCTGGGCGAGCGCAGCCATTATTACGTCAGCATAGAAGGCGTTTCGCAACCTACCGCCGTATCAACACAAAACCGGGGCCGCACCAAAGAGATTGAAGCACAAAACCGCCCGGTTTGGTTAAGCTGGGACAGTGCGGCAATTGTTGTTTTGAAAGATGTATGATTGATCCGTACAATGCGCGCGAAACAGGAACTAAAGTGTTAAATAATGAACCAAGAACAGATAAAACCTGATAAGATCAGTCCAAAAAAACCCAGAACCGCCTCAAAAGAAGTGCGGCGGCAACAGCTTATCAACGCCACAATCGACAGCATTGCCAAACATGGCATCGCGGGCACTACTGTGACCACTGTTACCAAGGCGGCTGGCCTATCTATGGGGCTGGCAAACTTCCATTTCGCAACCAAGCAAAACCTGTTTGAGGAGACCCTACGCTTTCTGGCCGAAGAGCATCACAATCACTGGAAGGTCAGCTATGAAAAAGCTAATCTTACCCCTGTGGATAAACTCCGGGCCATTGTTGCAGCACATTTTCATTCCAAAATCTGTAACCGGAAAAAAATCGCCGTCTGGTACAGTTTTTTCGGCGATGCCAAGGCGCGGGCTTCTTACCGTAAGCTTGCTGACGAAATCGATACTGAACGCCGTGATATCACGGCTGAGCTGTGCATACAGATCATCAAAGACGGAGGCTACGATAATGTGGATCCTGTCAATATCGCCTATACGCTTGAAGGTCTTTATGATGGTCTGTGGCTTAACATTCTGATGTATCCTGAGGAATTTTCACGCTCTGACATGACCTTGCGCATCGAAAGCTACCTTTCGCTGGTCTTTCCAAGACACTTCAAAAACTCCACCAACCCTGCATGCAAAGGATAGAATTTGGCCCGTGATCCACGTTATAACATCCTATTTGAACCGATTAAAATTGGCCCTGTAACCGCTAAAAACCGATTTTATCAGGTGCCGCATTGTAACGGCATGGGGCATCTTTACCCATCCAGTTGGCTTGAAATGCGGCGCATCAAAGCCCAAGGGGGCTGGGGTGTGGTGAACACTGAAGAAGTTGAAATCAGCCATACGTCTGAACTTAGCCCGATCCCGGAAGGGCGGCTTTGGGATGACAGCGATATTCCGCTTTTGGCCAGAATGGCTGATGCGGTTCACGAATATGGCGCGCTGGCCGGCATTGAACCTGCGCATCTGGGTGGCGGGGCGTCCAATAACTACAGTCGGGAAATTCCGATGGGTGTGTCTGCGCGGCCCATCGACCTTCTGGAACCCATTCAGGCCCGGGCCATGGACAAGGCAGATATCAAGGCATTTCGTAAGATGCATGTCGATGCAGCCATTCGCAGTAAGAAGGCCGGATTTGACATCATCTATATTTATTGCGGCCATGATATGACGACCTTTGCCCATTTTCTGTCTCGCCGTAATGATCGGTCGGATGAATATGGCGGGGTGCTGAAAAACCGGGTCCGCCTGATCCGCGAGGTTCTTGAAGAAACCAAAGAGGCGATTGGCAACACCTGTGCCGTGGCCATACGCTTTGGTGTCGAAGAACTGATAGGGCCAGCAGGACTGACCTGTGAGGGCGAAGGGCGCGAAGTTGTCGAGTTGCTGGCCGACCTGCCGGATCTTTGGGATGTGAACCTGTCCGGCTGGCCAAATGACAGCGCGACCTCTCGGTTTGAGGCAGAGGGATTTCAGGACAGTTATGTTTCTTTCGTCAAGAAAGTAACCAACAAGCCGGTTGTCGGTGTCGGCCGCTATACCTCGCCTGATGCGATGGTTTCGCTTATCAAAAGCGGTCAACTTGATCTGATTGGTGCGGCACGGCCCTCAATCGCTGACCCGTTCCTGCCCAATAAGATTGCAGAAGGCCGGGTTGAAGATATTCGCGAATGTATCGGCTGCAACATGTGTGTGACCGGGGACGCTTTGGCAACGCCAATGCGGTGTACGCAAAATCCGACCATGGGCGAAGAGTGGCGCCGTGGCTGGCACCCTGAAAAGATCGCTCCGGCGAAATCTGACGAGACTGTTTTGATCGTCGGGGGTGGCCCCGCGGGGCTAGAGGCCGCGCGTGCTTTGGGCCAGCGGGGGCATGCCGTAACACTGGCAGAGGCTGGCACTGAAACTGGCGGACGGGTTGCTATTGAAAGCCGCCTGCCGGGGCTTTCGCAATGGCGCCGGGTGGCTGATTACCGCCAATACCAGATCAGCCAGATGGCCAATGTTGAGGTCTTTTATGACAGCCGTTTGACAGCAGAACAGGTTTTGGAGTTTGGGGCAGATCACGTTGTTCTGGCCACCGGGTCGAAATGGGCACGCCACGGTATCGGGCGGCATAATCACGATCCGATCCAGATGTCTGATGGGGCAGTGGTTCTGACACCGGATGAAATTGCGGCAGGTAAGATACCCAAAGGCCCGGTCGTGGTGTTTGATGACGATCACTACTACATGGGCGGTGTCATGGCCGAAAAACTACGGCTTGAAGGGCTGGATGTGACCTATGTCACGCCGGCTGCGGATGTGTCGACATGGACGCACAACACGTTGGAACAGGCTAAAATTCAGACACGCCTGATCGAATTGGGTGTCAAGATCGTACCACTTCACAATCTTGCTTCCATTGAACCCGACCATGTTAAGCTGGCTTGCGTCTTTACCGATAAAAAACAAACATTGGTGTGCAAATCAGTGGTGATGGTCACCATGCGCGATGCCGAAGATGCGCTTTACCATGCCTTGACGGCAAACCCCGAAAACAGCCCAAAGACCGTGACCCGTATAGGCGATTGCCTTGCACCCGGTACCATCGCGGCCGCCGTTTATTCCGGCCACCGCTATGCCCGCGAATTGGGCGAACCCGTATCTGAAGGGGTTCCGTTTCGCCGTGAACTTGTTGCCCTGTCCCCTGATTGATAACAAATACCGGAGAAACCCATGAGCCGCGATCCACGTTACGACATCCTTTTTGAGCCGATCAAAATCGGGCCGGTCACGGCAAAAAACCGCTTCTATCAGGTGCCTCATTGCACCGGAATGGGCTATCTGCGACCACGCATGCTGGCTGATATGCGTGAAATGAAAGCGATGGGTGGCTGGGGGGTGATCTGCACCGAATATAACTCGATCCATCCCAGTTCGGATGACCTGTCACACCCATCAGCCTCGCTCTGGGATGATAGCGATATTCGGGCGCATGCGCTGATGACCGAAAAGGTGCACGCCCATGGTGCGCTGGCGGGGGCTGAATTGTGGTATGGCGGGATCCGGACCGCAAACATGCTGACGCGCGAAGTGCCGATGGACCTTGCTAGTTTTCCCAATTCCGTAGGCCATCCGTTTCAAACCCGTGGGATGGACAAATCCGACATTCGCATGTTTCGCTACTGGCATCGCAAAGCGGCCTTGCGCGCCAAAGAGGCGGAATTTGACATCGTCTATGTCTACGCAACCCATGGCTACCTGATCTCAAACTTCCTTAACCCGCATATGAACACGCGCAGCGATGAATATGGCGGCTCGCTTGAAAACAGAACCCGGTTGCTGCGCGAATTGATCGAAGAAACCAAAGAGGCTGTGGGCGATCGCTGTGCCGTTGCTGTCCGTTTTGCAGCGGACGAACAAATTGGCGAAGATGGCGTGCCGATCCACGGTGAGCGGCGCGAGATGTTTGAAATGCTTGCCGAAATGCCGGATCTCTGGGATATCAACATCGCGGATTATTCGCTGGAAATGGGGGTATCGCGTTTCGTCAAAGAGGCGCCACTGGAACCCTATATGGATTTCGTGAAATCCGTGACCAGCAAACCGGTTGTAACAGTGGGTCGCTTTACCTCGCCTGACACAATGGTCAGCCAGCTGAAACGTGGCGTAGTCGATATGATTGGTGCGGCGCGTCCGTCAATCGCTGACCCGTTCCTGCCCAATAAAATCGCAGAAGGCCGGATTGACGCTATCCGCGAATGTATCGGCTGCAATGTGTGCTATTCTGGTGATGCAATCGGTGTGCCGATCAGGTGCACGCAGAACCCGACGATGGGCGAGGAATGGCGCAAGGGCTGGCATCCTGAAAAGATTGCAGAAAAAGGCTCAGACGGTAAAGTTCTGGTCGTGGGTGCGGGGCCAACTGGCCTGGAAGCTGCCCGTGCCCTTGGTGCACGCGGCTATGATGTCATGCTGGCGGAAGCCACGCGCGATCTTGGCGGACGTGTTACACGCGAATGCGCCCTACCGGGGATGGTTGAATATGTTCGCGTGCGCGCCAACCGCGAACAAGAACTGTTGAACATGCCCAATGTCGAAGTGTACCGCGAAAGCGCGCTGACAGCAGAGGATGTTTTTGCGACCGAAGCCGATCACGTAGCGATTGCCACCGGTGCCACATGGCGCCGCGAGCGGTTCAACGAAGAGGCCTATGTCTCCGTTGCCGCAAAAGGTACAACGCCCGAAATCCTAACACCCGATGACATCATGGACGGCAAGCTGCCCAAGGGGCCGGTGCTGGTCTATGACGAAGACGGCTATTACATGGGCGGTGTGATCGCCGAACGCCTGATTGATGCTGGTCTTGAGGTCACGCTGGCTACACCGTCTGACCAAATATCCCAATGGGCGGGGAAAACCTCGGAACGTTGGCGGGTGCGCACGCATCTTATGAAACTGGGGGTTAAAATCATCGTGTCCCACAACCTGACCACATTTGACGGCAAAACGGCAAACCTTGCCTGTGAATATTCCGGGACAGCACTGCCGTTGCCCGTAAGCTCGGTCGTTATGGTCACGCAACGAACCCCCAATGACGGGCTTTACCGCGACATTCTTGCCAAGGTTGACGGCAAGATTGATGAGCTACCCTTCACCCTGAAACGGATCGGTGATTGCGAGGCCCCGGCTATTATTGCGGCGGCCATCTATGCTGGTCACAAATACGCTCGCGAGTTGGATACCGTGGTTGATCTCGATGAGCCAATGAAACACGACCGGGTTGATGTGGGCGATATCCCCTTTGCGAGGTATAAGTCATGACAAAATCAGCTTCCTCTGCCCCGACGCAGGCTTATATCGATACGTTGCTGCTTTATTACGAGGAAGAGGTTGAGGGAGAGACCTATTTCAAAGCATTGGCGGATTTTGCGGAGCAACCCGATCACAGTGATAAGTTGAATTTACTGGCCAAGGTAGAAAACCACGCCGCCAATATCACACTGCCCCTGACCCGCAAATACAATCTGACCCCAAAAGGCGATGCACTCCTGTTCCAATCTGGGCAAGAAATGGCGCGCAGGGATAACAAAACTTGGGCTGACCTTCTGTCGGAAATGGCACGGCTATTTCCCGGTTATGTAGATGATTTCCTGCGGCTCGAGGCGATGGCCCCACCCGAAGACTTGCCGCGTTTGAAGCTGCTGACAGCGCATGAGGTTGCAGCGGTTGAATTCCTTGATTTGGAATTATCGGGTGCACAGGGTAGTGTTGCGCCGTTGAACGCCTATCTTGAGGAAGACATTACATGAACCGGTCACGGGGTATCTATCTGGGCGCCTTTCTTGCTATTTCGTTAATCGGCGGGGTCTGGTTCTTTGCCTATGATAAGGCACCAGTCCCTGCCAAAGAAATAAGTCAGGCTGTGGTCTGCGATGCTTGTGCCGCACGCCATAAGAACCTGATACGATTGCGCGATGCGGGTGGCCTTACCGCGAAAACGGGGGACTGATGGCGCAAGATTTTCCAAATCTTTTTTCAGAACTTGCTGTCGGCCCGACATGTTTGAAAAACCGTATCTTATCGACCGGTCATATGACCGTCATGCTGGAAAACGGTGTTCCAAGTGATGCAATGGTCGCCTACCACAAGGCGCGCGCCGCAGGTGGTGCAGGACTGATTATTCTGGAAGCGGCGCGCGCGCATATATCGGGCGAAGGCAGTCGGCCTGCAATCCGGGCCTATGATGATGCCTGCATCCCCGGCTACCAACGCATTGCCAAGGCCTGCCATCCCTTTGGTTGCAAGGTTTTTGCCCAGCTTTCACATCCGGGGCGCGAAATGCCGCTGGCAGCTGATGGTACATATGCCGTGGCCGTAGCACCTTCATCCATCCCCAATGAACGCTTTCATGTCATGCCCCGGGAAATGCCCCGGGCTTCAATAGCTGAAATCATTGACGGATTTGAGGCTGCCGCAGGGCGCATTCGTCAGGCCGGGCTGGACGGGGTTGAGGTTGTCGCCTCGCATGGCTACCTGATCGCCCAATTCTTTAACGCCCGCGTTAATATCAGAACCGACGCATATGGTGGCAGTTTTGAAAACCGGATGCGCTTTGCCCGCGAAGTTCTGAAAGCCGTGCGGCAGGGTGCTGGGCCTGATCTGGCGGTTGGCATGCGACTGTCAGGCGCGGAAAACGACCATGATGGGCTTGATGATACTGAGTGCCTGAAAATTGCGCGTGCGTTGGCACAAGACGGAACACTTGATTATCTGAATATGACGGCGGGCACCTCTGCCGGTCTTGCCGGGTCTATCCATATTGTTCCCGCCATGTCGTTTGAGACCGGCTATACAGCACCATTGGCCGCAGCCGTTCGCGCGCAAGTTGATATTCCGGTTTTCGTGGCGGGGCGGATCAACCAGCCCCAAATCGCCGAACAGATACTGGCATCAGGGCAGGCGGATATGTGTGGCATGACGCGTGCAATGATTGCCGACCCCAGAATGCCGCAAAAGGCCAAAGCCGGAAACTCGGATGACATCCGCGCCTGCGTCGCCTGCAATCAGGCCTGCATTGGCCACATGCTGAACGGGTACCCGATCTCATGCATCCAGCACCCAGAAACTGGGCGGGAACTTGAGTTTGGCACACGAATACCAACGGAATCACCACGCCAGGTCATGGTGGTGGGCGGCGGCCCCGCTGGCATGAAGGCCGCAGCGGTTGCGGTTGAACGGGGCCATGAGGTAACATTATTTGAGGCTGGTTCAATCTTGGGCGGGCAGGTGGCACTTGCGCAGCTTTTGCCGGGACGGGCTGAGTTTGGGGGCGTGACCCAGAACCTTGCCCGAAAGGTTATGGCCGCCGGTGTTACGGTTAAACTTGGCGTTCGGGTCACACGCGAATTGGTTGATCAGATCCACCCCGATGTGGTGATCATGGCAACAGGCGCCGTTCCATATACGCCTCTGATAGAAGGTGCTGAGGACGCGCATGTGATTTCCGCTTGGCAGGTGTTGCAGGGCAAAGCAAAAGTTGGTTCGCGAGTTGTCATCGCCGATTGGCGTTGTGACTGGATCGGATTGGGTCTGGCAGAACAACTGGCCCGAGATGGCTGTTATGTGCGACTTGTTGTGAACGGCATGACAGCTGGCCAGTCCATTCCGCAATACGCCCGGGATAAATGGCTGGGAGATATGCACCGCCTTGGGGTCGAGGTTATTCCCTATGCGCGCTTTTATGGGGCCGATCAAGACAGTGCCTATTTTCAGCACACCTTAAGCGGTGAACCCATCGTGCTGGAAGGCATCGATACCATCGTTACCTCACTTGGGCACCAGCCGGTAACGGCATTGGCTGACGATCTTGGCGATTGGGGCGGTGACATTCACATGATCGGGGACTGTCTGTCACCGCGAACAGTGGAAGAGGCAGTGCTGGAAGGTCTTAGGATTGGATCGCAGATATGATCACTAACCAGCCGCCCAAACGACGAAGAGGAAAGAAATGATGGATGATAATCAGGTAACGACCCGCGATATGCAGGATATGGACACCCATTTTATTCACCCTTGGGAAGATGTCACCGCCATCGGGGCCGAGGCCCGAACGGTCATTACACATGGCGACGGGATCTATATCACCGACAGCGACGGGAACCGGATGATTGATGGCCCTGGTGGCATGTGGTGCGTGAATGTTGGCTACGGACGCGAAGAAATCGTTGAAGCCGTTGCGGCACAGATGCGTGAATTAACTTATTTTTCCCCTTGGTCGGTAACCGCCTCACCAGCGGCAATCTTGGCTGACCGGTTGGCCACGATTGCGCCTGGCGACCTGAACAACGTCTTTTTCACCACCGGTGGTTCAACCGCAGTGGATTCTGCCCTCAGATTTGCATTCTTCTATAACAACTGCCTTGGCCGGCCTGAGAAAAAGCACATCATCTCGCGCATTGGCGCCTATCACGGCAGCACCTATCTGTCGGCCTCATGTTCGGGCAAGTTGCCGGAAAAAATCAATATGGATATGATCGAGGACCGGGTGCATCTTTTGCCCAAGCCAAACCCGGCCGAACGCCCAGATGGCATGCCAATCGAGGCGTTTTGCACCGAAAAAGTCGCCGATCTGGAAAATAAAATACTGGAACTTGGCCCAGATAAAGTGGCCGCCTTCATCGCCGAACCGGTTCTGGCATCCGGTGGTGTGATTATCCCGCCTGACGGCTATTTTAAACGGTGCCACGAAATCTGCAAAAAATATGATGTTTTGTTCATCGCAGATGAGGTGGTGACGGCTTTTGGACGGCTGGGGCACTATTTTGCCAGCAAGGATGTGTTTGGCGTCGAGCCGGATATGATCACCACTGCCAAAGGTCTGACATCCGGTTACCTGCCCATGGGGGCATTGCTTATCTCGGATCGCCTGATTGCCGACATCAAGACGACGGGAAATTCTGCAAAATACTTCTCTAGCGGATTTACCTATTCAGGGCACCCGGTCGCTGCGGCTGCGGCCTTGGCCAATCTTGATATCTTTGAACGCGACGGGTTGCTTGGCCATGTGCAAAAAACCGCCCCTTACTTTGAAAAGTGTATGAAAGAGCTGGCTGATATTCCGGTCGTCAGTGAGGTCAGGGTCAATGGATTGATGGCAGGCGTGGAGTGCTGTCTTGATCCAGATCATCCAGACGAAGAGCGGGATTCAGGATTTTTGCTGGAAGTCGACCGGATATGCCAAGAGAACGGCCTTTTGCTGCGACCGATTTACGCCACAGCGGTTATGTCTCCGCCACTGACGATCACTGATACCCAGATAGATGATATGACGGGTATATTGCGTCAGGGATTGGAAACGGCGTTGGCAAGGTGACTGGACTTGTTCATCCGTAGCGACCTGAGCCCCTAAAACTCCTCCAAAATGATGTAGAGTCCGCCCAACTAAAGGACGGATAAATGAAGAGACGATTCACAGACGCACAGATCATTTCAATGCTTAAGGAACAGGAGGCTGGCGAACGGACAACAGACCAGCTATATCCTAAGGATTGAATGGTTCTACATTCGGCGCTGCTTATTACCGCAATGAAGTGAAGCTTTCGCACCCCCCGTGATGCTAAATGGAAATTAAAGAAATATGCTATCAATATTCAATTACCTTCGCCGGGCACCGAAACGGGAGGTGGCCGAGCTAAAGGTTTCTGTGTCTGGAAACATGGCCGAAATTTCGTTGGGGAAAAGGTCATTTTCCATA
>DAOUQS010000335.1 GCA_030625465.1 Amylibacter sp.
TGGTTCGTGGGTCAGGTTATGAAATCAACGGGTGGCAAAGCCAATCCAAAAGCGGTAAACCAGATTATTGCCAAGAAACTGGGTTTGTAGGGATAAGGCTTATTTGATGGAATACTTTGAATATAAAGTCATCCCGGCACCGCGCCGCAGTGTTCGTGTGAAAGGTGCCAAAGGGACTGACGGCAAGTTTGCCGCGACTTTGGAAAAAATCATCAATGATCTGGCTGCCGAAGGTTGGCAGTATCTGCGCGCAGAATCGTTACCCATAGATGAACGCCACGGAATTACACGGCGCAAGACCGAGAACTACCAGAATGTTCTGATTTTTTGCAAACCCACAGACAGCCCTGCCATCACAGACCCTGTGGTCGCGTTGCTGGAAGACGAAGACAGTGACGACACAACGCAGGATGATCCGGGCGAAGATACGCCGGAAGATGACAACGATAAAGCAGTCGCCGACACTGAAGAAGATGATCCGGCAGAGGAAGATAAAAAATCTTAAGCTTTAGTTGTCTGCACTGACAAAGACAGCGCATGCAGCCCGTCTTCAAATTCCTGCACCAGTTCCTTATTGATCAGTCTTTGCTGGGCCACACGACTTAACCCGTTGAAAGCATCCGCTTTTATTGTCACGTTGAAATGTGTGTTGCCGCCTTCACGATAACCACCATGCCCCCGGTGCGCCTCACTGTCGTCAACCACGTCCAAAGCCTTAGGATCAAATGCGGCCTGAAGTTTTGCCAAAATTCGCTCTCGCATGTTCATTTTTTCACCTTTTATACAAATCGCCCCTTGGCGAAATCCCAGAATAGGCTAAACTCCCTGATCGGAGTCGCAAGGTAAATAGGTAATCGCATGGCAGACCGCCCATTATTTAATTTTGATATCTCGGTTTCAGCCGACAAAAAACGCCGCAAAAAAGGCCGGCGTGGCATGTCTGGTGCATCCGAGACATCAACACAAATGTGCCAGCATCCCGAATGTGATGCGGCAGGCAAGTACCGTGCGCCCCTGAACCCCGACAATCTGGAAGATTTTCGCTGGTTCTGTCTGGCGCATATTCGCGAGTTTAACCAGAAGTGGAATTTCTTCGAAAGCCACACCCAGGAAGAGCTGGAAGAACAGTTCGCCGCGGATCGCGTCTGGGAACGCCCGACCTCGCCTTTTGGCAAAGACAAAGACCCCGAGCGCAAACAAACACCGGAAGAAAAAGCCTGGGCGCGTCTGGGCATCAAAGACGCCCACGAAGTGCTGGGCAGCAACGCCACGCGCAATCACGGGCGCGGATCGGACGTCGGCAGCGCCAAACGCCTGCCGCCCGCCGAACGCAAGGCCATCGTCATTCTGGACGCCAAAGATCACTGGACTAAAAAAGAACTGCGCAAACAGTACAAAGCCCTGGTCAAAGTCCTGCACCCCGACATGAACGGCGGCGACCGCTCGGACGAGGATCGCTTGCAGGAAGTCGTCTGGGCGTGGGACCAGATCAGGATCAGCAAGTCGTTCAAAGATTAGGGTCTATTACCACTCACCACCCCATTCAGACCAACCGTTGCAAAAACCCACCCCCTCAGGGGGGGCTTCGAATGCGCCATGGGTGCAGCGTTTTAGACCCTATCAAACTTGGGGGTTATATTTAACACCACCGTTCGCCCCGCTAACAAACCCTTCACCCTTCCAAGTGTATACCTACCCCTGCTAGCAAAAGTAGTTCACGGGTTTTCAAAGATTGCCTTGCAATCTTCTGTCACCCCGGCGGGTTTTCAAAGGGCGCATAGCAACGCCAAATGCGAAAGCCACCAGACTTAACAGTTAAGTAGGTGTTTCGATCAAAAATCGAAACACCATAGGTGCAAGGGTCATAATCCCTTGTTCGGCCATATAGCTACAATCGGCAGGCCTGCCTTCCTTATAACGTACAGACCCTAATAAAACGTAAAACCCCGCCACCGAATAAACGGCGACGGGGCTAAAAGGCGTATTTATATCAATATTTTAGAAACAAGCTTCAAACAAAGCCTTGGTATTCTCGTACGTCATCTTAATCGGGTTGCCGCCCGTGCTGGGGTCGTTCAACGCTTCCTTGGTCAGCAATTC
>DAOUQS010000268.1 GCA_030625465.1 Amylibacter sp.
CTTTTTGTGATCGGATGAAATAAATGGCGGACCATTCAAATACTGCAAAAGCAGAGAACCTGCTTTTCCTGACCGATGACCAGTTGCTGCAAGGCATTGAACTGATGTTTTTTGCGTATAAGGGTTTCACCTCTGATCCGGATCAAATTCTACAAAATTATACATATGGTCGCGCGCATCATCGCGCATTGCATTTTATCAATCGCAACCCAAATATAACGGTAAGCACGCTTTTGGATATTCTGGGCGTGACGAAACAATCGCTGAACCGTGTCTTGCGCCAATTAATTGAAGACAAACTGGTCGAGAGTAAGGTAGGCAGGCGGGATCGCCGCGAAAGGAATTTGCGTTTGACACAAGTCGGGCAGGAATTGGAACGCAGCCTATCCGAGGCGCAGCGCAAACGTATGCGCGCCGCTTATAAAGCAGCGGGCCCCGATGCGGTGCAAGGGTTCAGAACCGTTTTGCAAAACATTATGGACCCGCAAATGAAAACGCATCTGGATTAGATATTAAGGAGCTGAAATGCCATTACCGAATATTAATGATGCCCACATCCTTATTGTTGATGATGATGAGCGTATTCGCGGCCTGTTACAAAAATTTCTGTCCCGCAATGGATTTTGGGTAACTGCCGCACGCGATGCCGCACATGCGCGCAGATTATTGGCCGGGCTGGAATTTGATTTGCTTGTGCTGGATGTGATGATGCCGGGTGAAGACGGGCTGACACTGACACGATCTTTGCGTGAAACACTGACTACGCCAATCCTTTTGCTAACGGCCAAAGCTGAAGCTAATGAACGCATTCTGGGGTTAGAGGCCGGGGCGGATGATTATCTGACCAAGCCGTTCGAGCCCAAGGAACTGGTTTTGCGGATCAATGCGATACTGCGCCGTGTGCCTGCCGATGCGCCGGTCGATGCGCCGCCAAAATCATTGCAACTGGGCGATGTGCGTTATGATGTATCGCGCGGTGAAATGTGGCGCGGAACTGATCTGGTGCGGTTGACCGCCACTGAAAGTGCTTTGATGCGTATATTTTCAGGGGCGATCCATCAGTCGGTAACGCGGGCTAAACTGGTAGAGGATCTGGGGCGGGACAATGGGCAAAGCCAGGAACGTGCGGTGGATGTCCAGATAACGCGCTTGCGGCGCAAAATCGAAGTTGATCCAAAAAATCCGCGCTATCTGCAAACTGTGCGTGGTGCCGGCTATATGCTGGCGCCTGATTAAGCTGCCAATGACAACTGCCCTGATTACCCACCCCGATTGCTTGAACCATGTAACCCCCGAAGGGCATCCCGAACGGGTGGCCCGATTGCAGGCAATTTTGGCGGCCTTAAAGGGTGAACAGTTCGATGCGCTGAAACGCGTTGAGGCCCCTTTAGCGGATAAAGCCCAGATAACACGCGCCCACCCGTCCGATTATTTCGAAAGGGTAAAAGCGTCAGAACCTGCCAGTGGCTGGGCCGCACTGGATGGAGACACGCATATGTCAAACGGGTCTTTTCAGGCGGCTTTGCGTGCAGCGGGGGCAAATGTGAAAGCTGTTGATATGGTCATGTCCGGTGATGCGGACAATGCTTTTTGCGCCGTGCGCCCACCCGGACACCATGCGGAAACCGCGACATCAATGGGGTTTTGCCTGTTTGGCAGTGTGGTTATCGGTGCAAAACATGCGCTGGAACATCATGGGCTTTCGCGTGTCGCAATCATTGATTTTGATGTGCATCACGGTAACGGCACCCAGGATCTGGTCTGGAACGATGACCGTATTTTCTTTGGCTCGACGCATCAAATGCCGCTTTATCCGGGATCAGGTGCGGCACATGAAACCGGCGGGTCGGGGAATGTGATGAACATTCCGCTGGCCCCGAATGCCGACGGTCAGGCACTGAAAGACGCCTTTGAAAAATCCATATTACCGGCATTATACCATCATAAACCGCAGATGATTTTCATCTCGGCGGGGTTTGACGCGCATCACGCCGATCCCTTGGCGAACTTGAACTTTAATGAGGATGATTTTGCATGGGCGACGCGCCAATTGAAAACCGCTGCAAAAAAGCTGTGTCAGGGCCGACTGGTCTCGACTCTTGAAGGTGGATATGATCTTGATGCTTTGGCTGCATCAACAGCGGCGCATGTGAAAGTATTGATGGAGCATTAACCGATGACCGACAAGCCTGTGACCAAGATGAGTTTTGAAGAAGCTATGGCCGAACTGGAAACCGTAGTTTCCAAACTGGAAAGCAGCCAGGTGGCATTGGACGATTCCATCAAGCTATATGAACGTGGTGCGGAATTGAAAAAACACTGCGAAGAAAAACTGAAAGCGGCTGAAGAAAAAGTTGCGCAAATTACGCTTGGCCCTAACGGCAAGCCAGAGGGCTTGACGCCGGTAGAAGGCTAACAGCAATGCCGCCCGAATTTTCAAACCAACTGGCCAAGGCCGTTGGTCTGGTTGAAACCAGACTGGACGAATGCCTGCCCAACGCGGCGCAGTCGTTAATTGCCGAACCCATGCGCCACGCGGTATTGAACGGGGGTAAGCGGCTACGGGCATTTCTGGTGCTGGAAACGGCTGCATTGTTTGGCGTCGATGTGGAACAGGCACTTTATGGTGCGGCGGCAATCGAATGTATTCAGGCCTATTCATTGGTGCACGATGATTTGCCATGTATGGATGACGATGATCTTCGGCGTGGTTTGCCGACTGTTCATGTGAAATGGGATCAGGCAACAGCCGTGCTTGTCGGTGATGCATTGCAAACACTTGCATTTGAAATCCTGACCAAAACCGCA
>DAOUQS010000072.1 GCA_030625465.1 Amylibacter sp.
TGGTGAGGATTTTGACACGGCGGATATGACCCCGATGGCCCGAAGCTTTTATTCGGAATCGAAGATGGTTTCGAACGCGTTGATCAAGTCGGAACTGGGTGTTGTTTTGAAATATCCGGATTACAAAGCAGGGTTGGCGGCACTTGCAAGCCAAGTCTGACAAAAGAAAAGGGATAGTACAAAGTACTATCCCTAAAAACTGTATGCAACTGACATAAAGTCAGAGCTTATAGCGTTCAATTAAGAACCAAGTGCTACAGCCGCTGCAATTACCAATAGAACAATTACTGGCACTGTTGCGCTTGAAGAACCTGCTGAAGAGCTTGATGCTTCTGGCTCAGCTACTGGTGCTTCTACTACTGGCTCAGCCAATGAACCTGCGAATGATGTTGTGGCTGCTAGTGTAAATGCAGCTGCTAGTGCGATAGATTTCATATGAAAATCCTCCAATTTATAAGTTCGTCGCAATTTAGGGAAAGGTAGACGGCCCCACGACGAACACCCAAGACTGTACCTCTGTCTGGCTTTTTAAGCAGCTAAATATGTGTATTGCAACAATAAGATACGAAAATACGGCCAAACAAGGGTAAAAAGTGGTTAAATGAGCAACACTTGGGTGCCAACCTTGGTCAAATCAAACATAATTGCAATATGTTCGTTGAACAGCCCAATGCAACCATTCGATGAACGGCGGCCGATTTTACGCGTGTCATGCGTGCCGTGGATACGGTAGTACTGCCAAGACAGGTATAACGCATGGGTTCCCAGTGGATTTTCAGGGCCGGGTGGAATGTATTTTGGCCAATCCGGATTTCTTTTCAACATGTTAGCGGTCGGGCGCCAGTCAGGGCCGATACGTTTGCGAATAATGGATGTGCGGCCCAAGCGGGTCAGATCATCTGATTCGGGAACGCTTGTCGGATAAAGCCGATAGATGCTTTCATCTTCTGACCAGTAATGCAAAGCGCGACTACGTGTATCAACCAGAATAACCCCGTTTCGCAGGTTCGAGAAATAGGGCCGCCAGTCTTTGGACTTAAAGTTGGAAGAATTCCGCCTTACAGTGCCCGAATAAGGGTCGGCGATGTTTTCCTGATCAATATCTTGCAACATTGCGCTATCGGTTTGCGCCATTAGTTTTGTGCCAACCAAGGAAGGTGCTGCCAGCGCAGAGGCCGTAAATGTACGCCGTGTAAATTTTATATCCATCAACCTATTCCGAATTTTCTGTTCACTGTTTAGATAGTGTCTTTACACCACAGTATCAAATCAAACAATTGTTAACATGCTTATCGGGGGTTCCCAAGATGGGTTAAGCATCCTAAATAGGGGCAAGTTAAAGGGCCAAAGGGCGAAATGATGATTAAAGCACTATCCATTGCAATTATGGCCGTTTTTATGCTTTCGGCATGTACGAGCACCACACAACAGCCTGATGATGGCACATTTCGACCGACGATTTTTAGAATCCCGAAGAGTGCCACAAACAAAATTCAGTTCCGCCAGCTTGATACGATCAACGAAATTCGCGGTGTCGGCGGATTGCCGCTGTTGCAACTGTCTGAACAGCTGAACGCGGCGGCCAAGACCCATTCCATTGATATGGCGAACCAGCAACGCCCCTGGCATTTTGGATCAGACGGGTCTTCGCCAATCGACCGTGTTGCAAGAACCGGTTATACGGGACGGATGCTGGGCGAGAATATTTCCGAGACCTATGAAAATGATACGGAAACTTTGCAGGCCTGGATGAACGACCCGGATGCCCGTGCCTCTATTCTTGATCCGGCAGCCCGCTATCTGGGTTTTGCCTGGTTTCAGGAAAGTAACGGCAAGATCTGGTGGACACAGCTGACCGGCAGTTAGGGTCTGGGTTTCGATCCTGAAGCTTAAGTCAGTATATCTATCTGTGTGCCGTTTTTCACCATCGCGTAGATGGTTTCAATCTCTTCATTTGTGACGGAAATACAGCCGGCGGTCCAATCAGGCTTATTGCGGTCACCCCTTAAAACAGGGCCGCCGTGAATGAAAATAGCACCACCCGGACTTTTGCCTATGGCTTTGGCCTTTGCGATGTCTTTTGCGTTTGGATATGAAATACCCAAGCTAAGGTGGAACGCGCTGTTCGGGTTGCGCCGGTTAATAAAGTAGCTGCCTTCGGGCGTGCGCCCGTCGCCCTCTATTTTCTTGTGACCGCGCGGGGTGAAGCCCAGTTCGACATCATATTTTGCAATTACTTTTGCTTCATGCATCAGCCACATCGAGCGGGTGGATTTTTCCACAATAACCCGGGTAATCTGCAGACCATCGTATGCTTTGAACTTTGATGCTGGTGGCGCACCACATGCTGAAAGTAACACGGCACTTGCCGTTAAGGGTATGAAATCCCGCCTTTTCATTTTAGGTCCCCGTTTCCTGTGCAATCTTTTTAGCCGACTTTCGTTGCCGTTCTGTGGCGCTTTTCAGCTGTCCGCATGCCGCCATTATATCCTCACCACGCGGGGTTCGTATAGGGCTTGCGTAGCCGGCATCATTCACAATGTCGGCAAATGCTTCGATACGTTCCCAGTCCGAGCGCGCATAAGGTGATCCGGGCCAAGGGTTGAACGGGATCAGATTGATCTTGGCGGGGATGCCCGAGATCAGTTTGACCAGACGGCGCGCATCCGCATTGCTGTCGTTAATGCCCTTAAGCATGACATATTCAAAGGTAATGCGTTCCGAATTGGACAGGCGCGGATAGTCGCGACAGGCCTGCAATAGTTCGGCGATTTTGTGTTTGCGGTTGATCGGCACCAGCTTGTCGCGGATATCGTCCGTTGTGGCGTGAAAACTGATTGCCAGCATGCAGCCGATTTCAGCACCGGTGCGGATAATTTCAGGTACGACGCCACTTGTGGACAGTGTGATGCGGCGGCGAGACAGGGAAATGCCTTCGTTATCCATCGCGATCAGCATTGCGTCGCGCACGTTATCAAAGTTGTAAAGCGGCTCGCCCATGCCCATCAGGACGATGTTGGAAATCAGGCGTTTGTCACCGGCAGGTTTATCCCATTCTTCCAGATCATCGCGGGCAATCAGAATTTGACTGACAATTTCACCTGCGGTCAGGTTGCGCACCAGCTTTTGCGTACCTGTGTGGCAAAACGGACAGGTTAAAGTGCAACCGATCTGGGATGAGATACAAAGCGTGCCGCGATTTTTTTCGGGGATATAGACTGCTTCCACCTCATGCCCGCCGGCGATGCGCAGCAGGTATTTGCGGGTGCCGTCGGTCGAGATTTGGCGGGTGACGATTTCTGGGCGGGTGATCTGGAAGTTCTCTGCAAGGCTTGCACGAAAATCTTTCGACAGGTTGGTCATGTCATCAAAAGAGGTGGCACCCTTTTGGTACATCCAGCCCCAAATCTGATTGACCCGCATGTTCAGTTGCTTTTCGGGGGTACCGATGTTTGCGAATGCGGTCTTTAACGCATCACGCCGAAGGCCGATCAGGTCGGGCTTGCTGTCAGGGCTTTGCTTGCGCGGAATTGTTACCAAATCCGGTGTTATCGGTGCGCTCATGATGACAGGTTCCTATAAAACAGCCCCAAAACGGGGTTTCGGGGCTATTATAGCATAAAGGTTAAAAGCAAAACCGTTACTTGCAGCGTTTTTCCGCTTCGGCAAGGGCGGCGGTAAAGCCGACAAGTGAAAACTTATCGCTTGTTTTTGTGCCGCGCGCGCTTTGTGCTTTGACCACTGCGGATGCGCCGCGCTTCATCGAAGCCCGGATTTTATCATCTGTAGCGCTTGATTCAGGCCAGGCATATTCACCATCGGGGTACATTTTGTATTCGGAAGCTCCGATTGCCAAAATGACCGGGCTATCCGGTTTGAACGGGTAGCCGCCGGTGAATGAGACTTCGCCCTTAACGCCGGTTTTCGGCAGGTAAGTGACAAATAGTCTGATCTCGCCGCGTTTAACCGCGACGGTTTTTCCGCCTTTGGTGTTAACGGTTTTAGTGGGTTTCGATACGATCCAGCACCTAAGCGGTTCATTTTCAACGAAAACTGACCAGTCGGATTTTGAATCCACGACATTCGTCGAGGTTTGTGCCGTTACGGGTGTGGTACTAAAGGACACCGCTGCGGTTAAGCCGCATGTCAATGCAATTGCTTTGTTCATTCTGCCTTACAGCCTCCAAGCTGTTTTTGTGATTTTTTGCCTGCTCCGCCCAAATTAGGACGGAAATGTGTTGATGTTGTGGCAGTATACTAGAATAAGAATGATAAATATAGCCAGTAGGCAATGTATAAACCTTTAATATCGGCGGATTATTGTCGATGAAAGCGGGATTCAAATGGAACCTTCGGAAATTATGGCAGAAGTGTGGCGTGGCCAGTTTCTGGAATCTGTGCATCGTGGGCATATTGCTGTTTGCAATGCAAAGGGCGATTTGCTGGCGGGTTGGGGTGACCCAACGGCGGTGATTTTGCCGCGCTCGTCGTGCAAAATGTTGCAAGCCTTGCCTTTGGTGGAAAGTGGTGCGGCTGAACAGTTCGGGCTGACATCGGAACATCTGGCACTGTCATGCGCATCGCATAACGGGGCTTTGATTCATACCGGGCGGGTCAGCAAATGGCTGGACGGGCTTGGGCTAACCGAGGCTGATTTGCGGTGCGGCGGGCATATGCCCAAAGATGCCGAAGTTGCGAAAGGATTGCTTTGTGGGGATCATTGTTTCGATCAGACCCATAACAACTGTTCGGGTAAACATGCGGGCTTTTTGACCCTGAACAAACATCTGGGCGGGGGTGCTGAATACCTTGAGATAGATCACCCTGTGCAAGTAGCGGTTAAAGCAGCAATCGAGGATATGACGGGCGAAGATACTTACGGTCATGCCATTGACGGTTGCTCTGCGCCCAACTTTGCAATGACCCTGACGGGATTTGCCCGTGCATTGGCGCGTATGGCTGACCCATCGGGGCTTGGGTCAGTGCGTGAAACGGCGGCAAGGTCGTTGGTTGGCGCGATGGCAAAACACCCTGAACTGGTTGCGGGTGAGACGCGGGCATGCACCGAATTGATGCGGGCAATGGACGGCAAGGTGGCGATTAAAACCGGTGCCGAAGGCGTGTTTGCGGCAATCATCCCGGCCCTTGGTATTGGCGTCGCACTAAAGGTCGAGGACGGGGCTACGCGGGCATCGGAATGTGCCATGGCGGCAATGCTGGTGCGTTTGGGCGTGGCAGACGCGGACCATCCGCTTGTGCGCAAACGGCTGTTTTACGAGCAACGCAATTGCAATGATTTTTCTGTGGGGACCATTCGGCCAAGTCAGGCGGTTTATCAGGACGGGGTCGGGATTTAAGAGGTGGGTATGCAGAAAATCGGACTAATTGGTGGTCTGAGCTGGGTTGCCACCGCCGAATATTATCGGCGCTTAAATATCTTGACGCAAGAGCGTCTTGGCGGCGTCTCGTCGCCACGTATTGTGCTGGAAAGTGTTAATCGGCAACAATATGTGGAAGCGGTTATTGATCGTAAAGATGAAGCTGCTGCATGTGCGCAAATATTGGATGCGGCACAGGCGCTTGAACGCGCTGGTGCGGATTTCATTGTTATCACATGCAATGATGTGCACCGTTTCGTTTCAGAAATTGCGCCCCATGTCGCAATTCCTTTTCTACATATTGCAGAAACTACGGCACTTGCTGTACATAATTGCGGGCTTCGTAAGGTTGCTTTGCTTGGTGTACGCAAAACAATGGAAGGTGATTTTTACCCCGGGATTTTAGCTGAACACGGCATTAAAACCATTGTCCCTGAAGAGCCCGATAGAAGCTATATCCATGATCGAATTTACGATGAGCTTGTCAGCGATATATTTACGCAAAAGACACGCGATGGGTTCTTGAAAGTAATTGCCAATACGACAAAACTGGGTGCACAAGGCGTTATCTTGGGATGCACAGAAATCCCGCTTTTACTTAAGGCCGATCATATCACAATCCCGTCTTTTTCCACGACAGAGTTGCATTGCAAGGCGGCAGTTGAACGTGCCTTGCTGTTGCGTGAATAAACTCGCTTTAATCTGCATCAGGTCTTTGAAAAATCCTGTTTGGTTTTGTCAAACGTATCCTCGGTTCCCAGCATGGTAATTTCACGCCGTGGATAGGGTATCGAAATGTTATTCTCTTTCAGCGTATCCCATAGTGCCAGATAGACGTTGCCGCGAATGTTGGTCAGGCCCTTGTTGGGGTCGCGTATCCAGAACCGCAGGATAAAGTCGATCGAGCTGTCGCCGAAGTTGACAATATGGGCCACCGGTTTGGGGTTGTTGACGACGCGTTCAACGGTCAGGGGCGCAAGGGCGGCAAGCTTTTTAACTGCGTGCGGGTCGCAATCATAATCGACACCGAAATGGATATCGAGACGGACAAAATCGGATGAATGTGACCAGTTGATTACCTGATTTGTGATAAAATCCTCATTCGGGATCAGGTGTTCGCGGCCGTCACGCGTGGTAACAGAGGCATAGCGCGAACCCAGATAGGTAATCCAGCCGAAGGTTTCGTTCAGGGAAATCACATCACCGGGTTTAATGGATTTATCCAGCAAGATGATAATGCCGGATATCAGGTTGGACACGATCCTTTGCAGGCCAAAGCCGATGCCCAGACCGATGGCACCGGATAAGACGGCAAGATTGCCAAGGTCAAATCCGATAACTTTCAGGCAAAGCAGAAAGCCGGTGGTGTAAAGTCCGATTTGAATTGCCTTTGACAGCAAAACTTTCAGGGATGGCGACATATCGTCAATTTTGTTGACCTGCCTGATCGAAACGCGGGATGTAATGCGCGCGATAATAAACAGGGCCAGCAAGGTTATTATAGCGGTTAAAGCGGTCAGCAGCGAAAGCCGGGTGTTGCCAAACTCTATCGCTATGCTTTCCAGCACATGCTTTGTCGGTTCCAGAAAATCAGTGACCTGAAGGGTGGCAATGATCCAGCCGACCCATGTGGCGAATTTGCGCAGCGCGTTTATTTTAATCAGGGATGTGACAATGGAAATCAGCAGCCATGAAAATGCCAGCTCAATTGACAGGCCAATGAAAAAGGACCGGCTGGGCCAAGTGACGATTTGCATAATGGATACAACCGAAAAGGCGATGACGATGTAGACCGCAAGTGACACGCGGCGGTGGACATTTAGAATAGTCGCGGAAAAGTGCTTGTAGATACCTTCTTTGCCTTCGCACCATTTGGTGCATTTGGGTAAGAACGCGCGGGTTATTGCGGTGCATAATATGGCCAGTACGACGATAATAATAAGCTGGTACACAGTCCAGGGCTGCATCAGGCGCAGGCCGAACTTTAGCAGCTCACCCCATAGTTCTTGCGCGGACGTCAGAACTTCTGTGTTGCTTTGCGGATCCATATGTTTTTTTGCCCCTTTCAATATATGCTAAGTGCTTTGCGCGGCTTTTTCCAGTGCTTGCTTACAAAACAATGCGCTGTTAAACGGGCGTTATGAAAATTATTTTTGACATGGATGACAAAACGCGCCTGCCGTGGCGGTTCTACGGCATGCAGTTTACGCTTATGGCGAAGCTTTAAGCGGCAATCCTGTTACTGTAAGCAAAATACCCCAAAACACACACGCGGGAGGATCAAATGTCCGCACCTAAAACAATCTACGATAAAATCTGGAATACACATCTGGCGGATGAGGCCGAAGACGGCACCTGTCTGTTGTATATCGACCGTCATCTTGTCCACGAAGTGACCAGCCCGCAGGCCTTTGAAGGTTTGCGTCTGGCTGGGCGCCCTGTGCGCGCCCCTGAAAAAACCATCGCGGTGCCTGATCATAACGTACCAACCACGCTTGATCGTGTGAACGGCATTGAAAATGAAGAAAGCCGCATTCAGGTTGAAGCTTTGGATAAAAATGCCAAGGATTTCGGTATTCACTATTATCCGGTGTCCGACGTACGTCAAGGTATTGTGCATATTGTCGGCCCTGAACAGGGTTGGACATTGCCTGGCATGACGGTTGTTTGTGGTGACAGTCACACCGCCACGCACGGCGCCTTTGGTTCATTGGCGCATGGTATCGGCACATCTGAAGTGGAACACGTTCTGGCGACACAGACCTTGATCCAGAAGAAATCGAAAAACATGAAGGTTGAAATCACAGGGTCGTTGCGCCCCGGTGTGACAGCCAAAGATATCACGATGACGGTGATCGGTGAAACAGGAACCGCAGGTGGTACGGGATACGTGATCGAATATTGCGGCGAAGCTATTGAAGCGCTGTCTATGGAGGGTCGCATGACCGTCTGTAACATGGCGATTGAGGGTGGCGCACGTGCCGGGCTGATCGCGCCGGATCAAAAGACGTTTGACTATGTAAAGGGTCGCCCGCATGCGCCAAGCGGTGCTGACTGGGACAAAGCGATGGCCTATTGGGCAACGCTGTTCACCGATGAAGGTGCGCATTTTGATAAAGTGCTGACGATTAAAGGTGAAGACATTGCGCCAAGCGTGACTTGGGGCACTTCGCCTGAAGATGTGTTGCCGATTGATGCGGTTGTGCCTGCCCC
>DAOUQS010000407.1 GCA_030625465.1 Amylibacter sp.
GGCCATATAGGCGCGTTTGGCTTCCTGCTCGGCTTTCCAGTTTGCACCAGTCTTTTCGTCGAAATTCGTCATCATATGGCTCCCGCGTTGGTCGCTTGCATTAATGTTTGATTTATCTTTGGGTGTGTTTTGGTCAAAACCACTGACCTATTAACGATCATTGCCAATAAATTAACCCGCAGTTTGCCATACGCTTCCCATACGCAAATCATACACACGGATAGGGCAGCTTTTATAAAGGTTAAGATCATTGGGCGGCCACCACAGACTGTGCATTCAGGTGTTTTAGAATACTGTCCGCCGCATCGCGCCCGTCGCGTATCGCCCACACAACCAAACTGGCCCCGCGCACAATATCACCCGCCGCAAACACACCATTTAATGAGGTTTCTTTTGTGGTGAAATCCGTCGTAACCGTGCCCCAGCGGGTCACTTCCAGTTCGGGCGTATCCCATAAAGCGGGCAGGTCTTCAGGGCTGAAGCCAAGCGCTTTGATCACCAGATCCGCATCCTCGACATAATCCGCGCCGGCAATTTCCTCGGGGCTTTGGCGCCCCGATGGATCTGGCGCGCCAAGGCGCATTTTGGATACGATAACACCCGTTACGTCACCTTCTCCGGTAAAGCCTTTGGGGGCTGCCAACCAGACAAATTCCACGCCTTCTTCTTCGGCATTTGTGGTTTCACGCACAGAGCCAGGCATGTTCTTGCGGTCACGGCGGTACAGGCATTTCACCGATTTCGCGCCTTGGCGCATCGCTGTGCGCACGCAATCCATAGCCGTGTCACCACCACCGATTACCACAATGTTTTTACCTTCGGCGTATAGCTCACCACTTTCAATCTCGGGGACAGTATCACCGAAATTCAGGTGGTTGGAAGCGGTCAGATAGTCAATCGCTTTGACAATTCCCGCGTTTCCAGCACCCGGCCCACCCAGATCACGCGACTTGTAAACCCCTGTTCCTATTAGGATTGCATCGTGTTTGGCACGTAAATCGGCGAAGCTGATGTCTTTGCCGATCTCGGTATTCAGTTCAAAAACAACGCCACCCTCTTGCAGCAATTTATTGCGGCGCATCACCACGTCTTTTTCCAGTTTAAAGCCGGGAATGCCGTAGGTCAGCAAGCCGCCCGCGCGGTCATTGCGGTCATAAACCGTTACCTGAACCCCGTGGCCACGCAAAACATCGGCAGCCGCCAGACCAGCGGGGCCGGCCCCGATGATCCCGACAGTTTCAATCCGTTCAGCTGTTGGCTTAACCGGTTTCACCCAACCCATTTCCCAGGCCGTATCGGTGATG
>DAOUQS010000077.1 GCA_030625465.1 Amylibacter sp.
TGCTCAAGAGACTCATCAGCAACAATGGGTGGCTTTGAAAACCGCTTCATCCAAGCGTAAAGCGAATGCGTGCTTACGCCCAAACGCTTGGAAACATCCGCTACAGAATAGCCACGTTCGGTAATTTGCTTAATCGCATCTATCTTGAATTCTTCTGTGAATTTAGGTCGTGTCATTGAGTTCTCCTTGCCTCGTTTTTAGGGGACAAGGTGTCTACAATTCTAGGGGCTATTCAAACTGCCACAAACTGCCCCGGCTCTATCAGGTGGACCGCTCTGAGATTGTTTGGACGTCTGCGGATCGTGAGGCAATTGACGCTAAAGCCCCGGAGTGGGTGCGGCGCATTCTTTGTGTGGCCTCCGAAACCGGCCTGCGGCCTGGTGATCTGATCAAGCTGACCACTGGCGCAGTTGAGAAAACTCCGGCTGGGCGGCGTCTGCGTGTCCGCACGAACAAACGCGGACGAATGGCACATATTCCTATCACGCCCAAACTAGCCAAGGTGATCGACACTACGCCGCGCGACCGCCTCTTGATCCTAACCAACGCCAGCGGGGATCAATTGACTGAACACCGAGCCTCTGAGGGTCTGCGGCAGTGGCGGGATAAGGCGGGGCTGAGCCGCGATCTGCGCCTACAGGATTGTCGGGGTACGGCTGCAACCCGGCTTCTGAATGCCGGACTGAGCCTGTCTGAAATCGCCAACCACATGGGGTGGTCCATCCGCCACGCCGCGAACGTCATTGAGCATTACGCCCGTGTTTCACTGGGCGAAACGGATGCTGTGCTGGTTAAGCTGGCACAAGCGAAAGGGGGTGAACAGTGAACAAAACTGTAAACGCCCATGTAAACCGCGCAGTCTGCGCAATCCAAAAGGAGAGCCAAGTGCTTGAAAATAAATGGAGGCGAGTGCGGGAATCGAACCCGCGTACACGGATTTGCAATCCGCTGCGTCACCACTCCGCCAACTCGCCGCACATGGTGTTTGCTGGCTATAACAACAGGATATGATCGGTGCAAGGGCGAATGCAGGCGGGTTTGGAACATCGGCTTGAAACCCGCTGTCACATAGAAAAGAAATATCCGCTAATAGCCCGCCAATGATTGCAGCAGCCGTGATTTTCGGGCTATCTGGTTTTGCAAAGGTCGCTGCGGCGCGCAGATGTCATCGGGGTCTTTGGGTTAACGTGAAGCGAAGTATAGGACAGCATATGGCCAAGTCCATCATGATCCAGGGGGCTGGGTCGAATGTGGGGAAATCAATGATTGTGGCAGGGATTTGCCGTGCCGCGGTCAAGCGCGGCCTGTCCGTGCGCCCGTTCAAGCCGCAAAATATGTCCAACAATGCGGCCGTTACCGCAGATGGTGGTGAAATCGGTCGCGCGCAAGCGCTGCAAGCACTGGCCTGCGGCGTGCCTGCGATCACGGATATGAACCCGGTTTTGCTAAAGCCGGAAACCGATATCGGGGCGCAGGTGATTGTTCAGGGCCAACGGCTGACAACGGTCAAAGCGCGCGATTATGCCAAGTTGAAACCAACACTGATGGCGTCGGTTCTGGAAAGTTTTCAGCGTCTGGGCCAAGGCGTCGATCTGATCGTGGTCGAAGGCGCCGGCAGTCCGGCTGAAACCAATCTGCGGGTTGGCGATATTGCCAACATGGGCTTTGCGGAAGCGGCCGACGTGCCTGTTGTGCTGGTTGGCGACATTGATCGTGGCGGGGTGATTGCGCAGATTGTCGGCACGCATGTGATCCTGCCAAAAGCTGACCGCGACCGTATCAAAGCCTTTGCTATCAACAAGTTCCGTGGTGATGCAAGTCTGTTCAATGATGGCCTGTCCGAGATTGTGACACGCACAAATTGGGGCAACCTTGGCGTGATCCCGTGGTTTGCCGATGCGATGAAATTACCTGCCGAGGATGCGCTGGATATCATCAGCACGCCCGCGACCACAGGTTTCAAAATTGTGGTGCCGCAACTGTCGCGGATCGCCAATTTTGATGATCTTGATCCGCTGCGTCTTGACCCCAACATATCTGTTCACATGGTTCCCGCAGGGCAACCGTTACCGCTGGATGCCGATCTGGTTTTGATCCCGGGGTCGAAATCCACCATCGGTGATCTGGCCTTTTTCAAAGCGCAGGGCTGGGATGTTGATCTGGCAGCACATGTGCGCCGTGGCGGGCATGTGCTGGGCATTTGCGGTGGCTATCAAATGCTGGGGCGTGAAATCCATGATCCGGACGGGATCGAAGGGCAGGCGGGTCGGCACCAGGGTTTGGGCTTGCTGGATGTCACCACGGTCATGCACCCCGAAAAACGTCTGGCGCAGGTTTCTGGGACCTATACTTCAACGGGTGATGCCATCACCGGATATGAAATTCATATCGGGAAAACCAAAGGCGCGGATTGTGCGCGTGCATGGTTGAAACTTGACGGAAAAATGGAAGGTGCGGCCTCTGAAAACGGGCGTATCATGGGCTGTTACATACACGGGCTGTTTTCGGCGGATGCCTTTCGCGCGGCTTTTTTACGCAAGCTTGGGGCGTCATCCGGGGTTTTCAATTATGATGCCCGGATTGAACAGGTGTTGGATGATCTGGCCGCACATATCGAGGCCCATATGGATATGGACAAGCTGCTTTCCCTTGCGAAATAAGCTTATTCTACGTCGCGGTTTGCCAGTGCAAGCTGGATTTCACGGCGCACAAGTTTGCGCACATTGCGGGTGATACGATCGCCAAGATCGCCTTGCAGCTCGGACCTGACCAATTCACTGACAATCAGACGCAAGGCTTCTTCGCTAATGTGCTGTATGCTGGAGTGCTCATCGGTTTCGGTTTCGTCTGCCGCTACGGCTTCATTGCTTTCAGCATCATCCGGTAATGTTATTTCTGCGGTATCTTCATCAGGGATTGCCTGAACTTCGGTTTCAGCATCATCCGCGTCGACTGTTTCAACGTCACCCTGATCAGGCACATCGTTCGTTGTCGCTTCAGCCGTATTCGTGGCCATTGCAGGTTGTAGAAACAATGTTTCCGGCTTTTCAGTTGGTATATCAGCGGATTCGTCAACGTCGACTGTTTCTTCCGCGTTGATTTCTGAAGATTCCTCAACCTGAGTATCAGCTACTTCGGCAGGGATATCAGTCTCTTCCTCAACCTGCGCATCAGCTACGTCAGCAACAGCCTCAACCTTTTCCTCAACCTGAGTATCAGCTACTTCAACAACAGACTCGGCCTCTTCTTCAACCTGAGCATCCGCTATTTCAGCAAGGATATCAGTCTCTTCCTCAACCTGCACATCTTCTTCTTCAACAACCGCATCAGCCTTCTTCTCGACCAGTTTTTCCTGGGTGATTTTGGCGATTGAGGCATTCATTCTTTCGACAAAGCTTGGCAGTTTCGCTGTTGGTTCAGCCACAGTTTCTTCAACGGTTTCTGCGACGATTTTTTCGGCGGGTTCTTCGGCCTGAGGTTTCAGCGTTTCTGTGGGCTTAATCTCTATAATGTCCACTTCTTTCAGAAACACCGGCGTCTCTTTCGGGCGTTCCGGGGCCGTGGGCTGTCCATCGGCCACCAAGCGGCGGATCGACGATAATACGTCTTCGATACTGTCTAGTTTGTCTGCTTCGGACATGAGGTCCCTCGAGTTTTATTTTTTTAGGGATGTTAGCCAGTTTCGCAGTTTCAAACAATACTGTTGTTTGAAACTGGTTGATGAACAATGAATATCAATTCCGAAAAGAATAAGACGATGCAAATGCGCATCACCAGACAGGATGGCGCGTCCTAATTGCCGCTTAGCCGCATTATTTTATCCATCTTTTTCTGCCGTTCGGTGCCAAACAGGTTGGTGCCACTGACCGTATTGTAGTTCACATCCGGATTATAGCTTTCGATCCCAAGGCCCAGATGGTCGACTGTCAGCAAGCCCATTGCCGCCAGAACGCCATATGCGCTTACGTATTCATTACGAATTGCCGCGACCAGATCGTTTTGTGCGCGCAGTAAATCCTGTTCTGAATTCAACACGTCAAGCGTTGTACGTGCGCCCAATTTGGCTTCTTCACTGGCGCCTTCAAATGCGATTTTGGCTGCACTGACTTGTTTCCTGCGGGCGGCAATGCTGGCTTTTGATGCGGTCCATATGGCATAAGTGCTTTTTACATTCTCGCGCACCTGAAGGCCCGCAAGTTGCAATTCAGCTTTTCTTTGATCCAGAAATGCCAAAGCTTGGCGTTGGCCACTGTTCAGCCGGCCGCCTTGGTAAATCGGTTGAAACACATCCAGCCCTATTGTGCTGAAGGTTTGTTTGTCATTCACGGTGGGGCCGGTGCTGTTGTTATTGCTACGCACAACGCTCGCGTTGGCCGATACGGTTGGCAATAGTCTACCACGCGCAATTGCTGCACCTTTTTCGGCGGCTTTGACTGCGAATTGTTGTTGTAAAATGCTTGGGTGTCTTGAAATGGCAACCGCCTCGGCGGCTTCCGAGGTTGCAGGCAGTTTCGGTGTTGTCGGTGGTATGCGTAAATCCTTGGGCGCAGAGCCGATGGTTGTGATGTAAAAGTTGATGGACCGCTTCAGGTTTGAACGGCCTGTTTGCAGATCACTTTCAGATGCGGCAAGCCGTGATTCTGCTTGTGCCACGTCTGTGCGGGTAACTTCGCCCACTTCAAAGCGTTCGCTTGCCGCGCGCACTTCTTCGCTTAGCACCCTGACGCTGTTCAGGCCCAGTTGGACGTTGCGTTGGTCCCGACGGACATCCATGTATGCGGTTACCGCGTTAAGCAATACCGCTTGTTCGGTGGCGATCAGGGATTGGCGTCCACCCAGAACATCGTAACGGGCTTGATCGACGCTGTTCAGCAAAGTGCCACCAGCATATATCGGAATAGATGCTGTTATGAAAACATTGCTGGACGGCGTTGTGTTTATTGTCCCGGCAGAGCTATCGCTGCGGCTGGTGGCAGCACCGGCACTGACGACCGGCTCCAACGCACCTTTGGCTTGGCGCACACCTTCATCAACCGCACGCAATCCCGAACGTCCGACGCGTAACGCCGGGTTGGTTTGGTAAGCCTGTATCAGGGCATCTGCCAATGTGGTTGCGTAAACTGGCGCTGTGGTTGTGACCAGTACGCTTAAGACGGATGCTGTAAAAGCTGTGGAAAGTTTCATCAATGTGTGATCCCCCGGATTCTGAATAATTGCTTTATGTAAAATTAAATTCTGGTTTGGTTTCGAAGCCGTCAATCAGTGGCGCAGACGCGTCGAACGCTGATCGCCATGACAGTTTCTGGTTTGTTTTATAGCCAATGCGGCATTCACCGTGGGTTTTATCGCGAAATATTGCGCATATCCGCCCACCGTCTTTTAGCTGCCTGACCAAAGCATCTGGTATTTCATCAACAGCACCTTGTAAAATGATCGCGTCATAAGGGCCGTTCTTGGCATTGCCGTCTGTCAGCGCGCCACTTGTGACATATGCGTTGTCCACGGATTGTGCGCTAAGCGTGGCCGAGGCCTCTTCCGCCATTTTCGCATCACTTTCCACCGCAACAACAGCTTCGGCCATTGATGCAAGTATCGCCGTTGAATAACCCAGCCCGCAGCCCAGATCCAGAACCAGCTCGTCGGACTGTACGTTCAATGCGTCAAGCATCTTCGCATAAGTCCGCCCATCCAGTATGGCACGGCCACCGTCCAGCACGATATGTTCCCCGGCGTAGGCAATAGGGCGTGTTCCTGTTGGAACATAAGCTTCACGCGGGGTGCTTAAAAACGCCTCTAAAATCGGATATTTCGTAACATCAGACGGGCGGATTTGGCAGTCTACCATTGCGGTGCGTGCCGTTTTATAGTCGGTCATTCGTTTACCTTGTCTTGTAATCTTGTGGCAATCGATATCTTTTGCCACAGTTCAGGGGCTTGGGCAACCAAGCAGCGTAAAGTTTCTTTGTCTGTTGCACGCTTTATCCGTGTTTATCCGCGTCGGCGGCTTTGTACGGGAATGCCTGGGTCCATATCGGCGTCAAAATCCAGTACGCTGGAATGCAGATACTCTGACGGGTGCTGCCCGATTTCGCGCTTTGCACGCGATAAAAAGAACTTGGCGATGCCGCGCTTATCGCCCAGTTTCGGGGCAAGCGGATCACATGGAAAGCGTTTTTGCCAATCTTTCGGCAGGGCCAGACCGCAGATTGCGGCGCGTTCCAACATCCAGACCAGCGGGATGTTGGACAGCGGTCGCGCGCCTGGAAACCGCCAGACATGCCCGCCGATGTCCGCGTGCGCGCCGCGAAACCAGACCTGTTCCATATGCCCCGCCCAACCGGTATCCGCATACCAGATAACAGGGCTATAGGCGGTGCGTGTCTCACCCAAAGCCAGCGCCTGAAACGCGAATCTGACCGCGCCGCTGATACGGTCATTGTGAAACCCCGTGGCCATAGGGGCCAGACGGCTAAGCAGGGGGTATTCTATCCCAAGCGCTTTAACCGTGTCCCAAACGCCGATCATCTCTATTTCCACCTTCAGGTGGCAATAAGCATCACAAAACGCTTTCATGGCGGGCATGTCATCTTCGTATTCGTACATCTGGAAGGCTTTTTTCACATGGTGTTCATAGGCTTCTTCCTGCCGCAACAGCCCCAGAACATTGATCATGCCAGCAAGCGAGCGCACAGCATAAGCCCCGCGACTATACCCGAACAGGAATATCTTGTCGCCGGGGCGATAACGGCTGCTAAGATGTGCATAGGCATCGCGTATGGTCTGGTTAATCCCCCAGCCGCTGGCAATCGTGACCCAGTTCCACAGGCCATGCCCCTGAATGCCCGGATGATACCATAGCGTTTCATCCACAGGGTTTTTGGTCTCGTGCAGCAGCTTGTACAACAGGCCCGCATTGGTTTCATGGCCCTTTTCCATACGGCTTTGGGTGCCGTCGATAACGATAATATGGTTGCGTGGCCTGATACTTGTCATATGTGATGATTTGCAAGAGATCGGGGAAAACACAACCCCGATCACGCAAATACTATGTCGTGAAAACGCCCGGAAAACTACATGTTTCAATATATGCCTAGCACTATAGACAGGGCTTCCCCTTGGGGCAAACCCCATGTAGAAAGCCCCGAACACAGATTTAGGGCGAATAACCATGGCGATGGAAAAGAACTTTGATGCAGCGGCGAATGAAGCGGCATTGTTTGAAAAATGGGAAACCACGGGCGCGTTTAAAGCGGGTGCCAATGCGCGTGATGGCATGGACAGCTTTTGCATCATGATCCCGCCGCCGAATGTGACGGGTTCGCTGCACATGGGGCACGCGTTCAACAACACGTTGCAAGACATCATGGTGCGCTGGCACCGGATGCGCGGGTTCGACACGCTTTGGCAACCGGGACAGGATCATGCGGGCATCGCCACGCAAATGGTCGTGGAACGCGATATGGCCGCCAATGGCGAAGGCAAACGCACCGATATGACACGCGAAGACTTCGTCAAGCGCGTCTGGCAACAAAAAGAGAAATCCGGCGATATTATCGTGAACCAGCTAAAACGCCTGGGCGCATCGTGTGACTGGGATCGCAACCGCTTCACCATGGATGAAGGCTTCCATGATGCGGTGCTGAAGGTCTTCGTGAAGATGTATAATGAGGGCAAGATTTACAAAGGCAAACGTCTGGTAAACTGGGACCCGCATTTCGAAACTGCAATTTCCGATCTTGAGGTCGAAAACGTCGAGGTCGACGGCCATATGTGGCACTTCAAATACCCCTTGGCGGGTGGTGCGACTTATGAATACGTCGAAAAAGATGAAGACGGCAATGTCACCCTGACCGAGACCCGCGATTACATCGCCATTGCCACCACACGCCCCGAAACCATGCTGGGCGATGGCGCTGTGGCCGTGTTCACCGATGATCCGCGCTATGCGCCCATCGTTGGCAAGCAGGTGCATCTGCCGCTTTGTGATCGTACCATTCCGATCATCACCGATGAATACCCTGATCCCGATTTTGGTTCCGGTGCAGTGAAAATCACCGGCGCGCATGATTTCAACGACTATATGGTCGCCAAACGCAACGACATCCCGATGTATTCCCTGTTGGATACCAAGGGCCATATGCGCAACGATGATGCAGACGATAATCTTGTGCCCGAAAAATATCGCGGCATGGATCGGTTTGACGCGCGTAAAGCGG
>DAOUQS010000399.1 GCA_030625465.1 Amylibacter sp.
AGCACATTTTTGTTGCGGCAGGCCTGCTTTTGCCCCGCGTTCAAATTGAAACTATCCATATAGCTTTCAGGATCAGCCAGATAAGCCGCGCGTGCATCCGCCTTATTGAACGAGAAACACATCTTGTTCAGCGCATAACCCTTCATCGCCATTTTACCGTCAAAAAAGGTCGTGCCTTCAATCGGGGTATGATGGTCAAATTCGTCTATTTGCATGGGCACTCTCCTATCAAGACCAGTAAAGCCGCATTGGGTTGTCCACCAATAGCGCCTGTTGTTTTTCCACTGTTGTCGCAATGCGCGGAATCACATCTACCAGATTTCCATCATCAGGCATATGGGATTTCATATTCGGATGCGGCCAGTCTGTCCCCCACAAAACACGGGTCGGGAAAAGATCAACCAATGTGCGCGCAAACGGAATAACATCATCATAAGGCGGGCCGGCTATTGTCAGCCGTTCAGGACAGGTGACTTTGGCCCAGATGTTTTCGCTTGTCGCCATAAGCATAATGAATTCCTGAAAATCCGCATGTTCCACAGGTTTTGACACATCGGGCCGTCCCATATGGTCGACAACAACCGTTGTTGGCAGTTGCTTCAGGAACGGGACCAGATCGTGCAAATCGGCGGCTTCAAAGTAAACCACGATATGCCAACCCAGTTTTTTCACCCGCTTGGCAATATCCAGAAATACATGTTGTGGTGTCGCATCAACCAGCCGTTTGACAAAATTGAACCGCACCGCGCGCACCCCTGCCCTGTCCAGCGCACCCAATTCCGCATCCGTCACATCGGGGCTAACCACCGCCACGCCGCGCGCCAAATCGCCCGCACATTCCAGCGCATCCACCAAAGCCGCATTATCGTAGCCGTGGCAAGAAGCCTGCACAATCACATTGCGCGACAACCCTAAGTGGTCGCGCAACGCAAACAATTGTTTCTTGCCCGCATCACAAGGGGTGTATTTTCGCATATCCGCATAAGGAAAGTCCGCTGCCGGGCCAAACACATGACAATGCGCATCAACAGCCCCCTTTGGCGGCTGAAACTCCGGTTTGCGCGGGGATGGATGAAATTCCATCCATTCCGCATCCATGATTTGTGTCTTTTGCGTCATGCAAACACCATCCCGTCAAACAATTTCCGCGCAGTACGCAAGATAGCAGCGCTTTCAACCGTACCATCATCCCCGATCTCTGCCATAATAGTGGTTTCCCCCAAAGGATGTTCAATTTGCAAAGCCTTCGGATTGCCATCAGGCACCACCGCCAAATCCGCCGCAACCGACCCTTTCAACAAACAGGCCGTAGCCACAGAAACCGCGCCCAATACCCCGATCGAAGCATGGCACCGATGCGGAATAAACGTCCGCGTTGCAATAGCACCACCTTGCACCGGCGCA
>DAOUQS010000230.1 GCA_030625465.1 Amylibacter sp.
CTATTGGGCAACGCTGTTCACCGATGAAGGTGCGCATTTTGATAAAGTGCTGACGATTAAAGGTGAAGACATTGCGCCAAGCGTGACTTGGGGCACTTCGCCTGAAGATGTGTTGCCGATTGATGCGGTTGTGCCTGCCCCTGAAGATTTTGAAGGTGGTAAGGTTGCGGCGGTGAAACGTGCGCTGGACTATATGGGTCTGGAAGCGGGAATGAAGCTGACGGATGTGAAAATTGACACGGTATTTATAGGCTCTTGCACCAACGGACGGATTGAAGATCTGCGGGCAGCGGCGGCTGTGTTGAAGGGCCATAAGATTAAAGACGGAATGCGTGCGATGGTTGTGCCGGGTTCCGGTCTGGTGCGTGCGCAGGCTGAAGAAGAGGGGCTGGCGGATATTTTCAAGGATGCAGGTTTTGAATGGCGCATGGCGGGTTGTTCCATGTGTCTGGCGATGAACCCCGACCAGTTGGCACCGGGTGAACGCTGTGCGGCGACATCGAACCGCAACTTCGAAGGCCGTCAGGGCCGTGGTGGGCGCACACATCTAGTGTCGCCTGAAATGGCGGCAGCAGCGGCTGTGACGGGACATTTAACGGATATTCGTACATTTGAAGGAGCGGCATAATGGAAAAGTTTGAAAATGTATCGGGCGTTGCGGCCCCCATGCCTTTGATCAATATCGACACCGATATGATCATTCCGAAGCAGTTCTTGAAAACCATCAAGCGTTCCGGTTTGGGCGCGAACCTGTTTGACGAGATGCGCTATGATGACAATGGTGACGAGGTTGCTGATTTTGTGCTGAACCAGCCTGCTTACCGGCAGGCTGAAATTATTGTGGCGGGTGACAACTTTGGTTGTGGCTCTTCGCGTGAGCATGCGCCTTGGGCATTACGTGATTTCGGGGTGCAGGTGGTGATCTCTACTTCTTTTGCCGACATCTTTTACAATAACTGTTTCAAGAATGGTATTTTACCGGTGGTTTTGCCCAAAGAAGCGGTTGATGTGTTGATGGAAGATGCGCAAAAGGGTGAAAATGCCCGTATCGCGATTGATCTGGAAAACCAGACCGTATCGGCAACTGACGGGACCGCGTTCGCGTTCGAGGTGGATGCATTCAAGAAGCATTGCCTGTTAAATGGTTTGGACGACATTGGTCTGACGATGCAAAAAGTTGACGCCATTGATGTGTTCGAAAAGAAATATAGCGAAACGATGCCCTGGGTCTGAACCCTGCATTTATCTAGCACTAATCAGGCCGCCTTTGTGCGGCCTTTTTAATAAATTTGTATTTAAGAAGTCGTTGAAAGCACTTGTTTAACAACAAATATATATAAAAAGCTTGACGAATAAGGCTTTTTTGACACAATTGGGGCAATAATAAGGCGCAAATGCCAGATATTACCCGCGATCTAGGGTGAAAAACGAGGATAAAGCAGTGATTTCAAGGCTTACAGGAGCAGCTGTAAGGGCGGTATGCGTAGCAATAATGGTTATGCTACCTGCGCTTTTACTTTCCGAGACATCCCAGTCAGCGTTAGAGTTCACGCGTATTCTGGCCACGATCGGGGCCGTGTTTGTGATTTACGAATATGGTTTTCCAACGCCGTCTGTCATCGAGTTCCGGTATTGCGCACCGTATAACCGTATCAGGTTCCTGCTGATGCTGGCCCTGACATTGGCCCCTGCCTATCTTATCTCTGTTGTGTTGGATGGCCATGTGCCGAACGGTATTCTTGCGACCATTGCCGCCAACAGCTTTGCGATAATGGATTTCGCCTATTCTCCGGTGACGATTGTGGCTGACACGCTAGCGGGTGGTGACGTGGTGATGCGCGGGGTTGTGGGGCAGGCCATTGCATTGAATGTTATGATTAGCCTGTCGTGTGTGCTGGCCTTTTGTGCTGCTGTATTTTCGAACCTCTGGCGGTTTGGTGGCAGCGATTTCAACATGTGGCTTAACCTGCCAACCTATAAATCATATGATATGACAAGCTTGCAGAAACGATTGAAGAACTCGGCATTTGCCAGCCTTCTGATTGCTTTTCTGGTGCCGGTATTCGGCCCGACGCTTGCAGATGTTGCGATTGTATGGATGTCAAATGACGGTGTGTTGGCACCGCTTGCGATTATCTGGGTGATTGCTATCTGGACGTATCTGCCAGCAATTTATGTTATGCGCGCAGTTGCATTGATCAAGGTATCCGTGCAGGGCAATGAAAAAGAACCCCAAATAGACGAATTTATAATGCGCCTATAAGCTTGACCAATTCCGCCATGCAGATTACCCGTTGGACAACTGCATAAAAGGGATTTACGCCATGAACACGCCATCTTTGCTAATTTTACCCGGTGACGGTATCGGTCAGGAAGTTATGGTCGAAGTGCAACGCATTATCGCGTGGTACGGCGACAAGCGCGACTTGACGTTTGAAGTGTCCGAAGATTTGGTCGGTGGTGCGGCTTATGACAAGCACGGCACACCGCTGCATGATGACACTATGGCCAAAGCGCAAGAGGTGGATGCGGTTCTGCTGGGTGCTGTTGGCGGGCCAAAATATGACGACCTTGATTTCAGTGTGAAACCTGAACGCGGGCTTTTGCGCCTGCGCAAGGAAATGGATCTGTTTTCCAACCTGCGCCCTGCACAATGCTTTGACGCGCTGGCGGATTTTTCTTCGTTGAAGAAAGAGCTGGTTTCAGGGCTGGATATTATGATCGTGCGCGAACTGACCTCGGGTTCTTATTTCGGTGAGCCACGCGGGATTTTCATTGAGGACGGCAAGCGGGTTGGCATCAACACGCAACGCTATACAGAAGACGAGATTGATCGCGTTGCACGCTCGGCGTTCGAGTTGGCACGCAAGCGTGACAACCGTCTTTGTTCGATGGAAAAAGCCAACGTGATGGAAAGCGGTATCTTGTGGCGCGATGTTGTCACTGAAGTGCATGCTGCCGACTATGCGGATGTGGAGCTAAGCCACATGTATGCGGATGCCGGGGCGATGCAACTGGTACGCGCACCCAAGCAGTTTGATGTGATCCTGACGGACAATCTGTTCGGTGATATCCTGTCCGATTGTGCCGCGATGCTAACCGGTTCACTGGGCATGTTGCCGTCTGCGTCTTTGGGCGCACCGATGGAAAATGGCCGTCCGAAAGCGATGTATGAACCGGTTCACGGGTCTGCACCTGACATCATGGGCCAGGGCAAAGCCAATCCTTGTGCCTGCATCCTGAGCTTTGCAATGGCGCTGCGTTATAGCTTTGATCAAGGCGAAGAAGCGACGCGTCTGGAAACGGCTGTTGAAGCGGTTCTGGCCAAGGGCATTCGCACCGGGGACTTGATGATGGCGGATGGTGGTACACCTGTTTCCACAAGCCAGATGGGTGACGCGATTTTGGCAGAGCTGGAAGCAAGCCTGTAAGGG
>DAOUQS010000187.1 GCA_030625465.1 Amylibacter sp.
CCAGTCTGGCCACGTGTTGTGGCGAGTATAGAACCAACTCCTTGAGCTGGCGTTTTGAAAGTATCCGCATCTCGATTTCTCCATGATTGAAGAGCATCGCGATGCCCTAGGTTACAACAATACCCAGGCAATCTGATCGTAGCAGCCAAATAGTGAATTGGCGAGATTTTCATTGATGTTCTTCTTTATTCGACGTTATCGCGAAACTCATCCATCAAATCTGCCCAGTCCTGCATTAGTTTTTCCCGCTGATCGAGATATGTTGCGCGGTTATAGGTGCGGCGGATGGCATTCTTGTCTTGATGGGCCAGTGAAGCTTCAATCAGATCAGGTTCAAAGCCACGCGAGTTCAGGATTGTGCTGGCGGTGGCCCGAAAACCATGGGCAGTGACTTCTTCTTTCTGGTATCCCATACGGCGCATGGCGGAGTTGAAGGCATTTTCTGAAAGCCATTTGCGATTGGAAATGAGGGATGGGAACAAAAGTTCTACACCGTCGATTTCAGGCCAGTTGTCTTCAATGATCATCATGGCTTGGGTGGAAAGCGGGATGATATGTTCGCGGCGCATCTTCATGCGTTCAGGTGGAATCGTCCAAATCTTTTTATCCAGATCAAACTCTTGTTTTTTGGCTCCGCGCACTTCACCAGGGCGGGTCATAGTTAGGATTTGAAATTTTAGTGCTTCAATTACAATACGCCAGCCTGTGAATTCTTCAAAATCGCGGAGTAGCCCACCAAATTTTTTCTCGTCAGTAATTGCTGCACGACTTTTGACCTTTGGGGGTATGAGTGCGTCTTTAATGGCATAAGTGGGGTCAGTTTCTGCACGCAGTGTGACAACCGCCAGTCGGAAAACTGCGGAAATTGCCCCACGCATTTTCTTGGCAGTTTCGCGTCGACCACTCTTTTCAATTGATTTAAGTAGGTAAAGAACTTCTGCGGATGTGATCTCATTGATGGGGCGACGATGAAGTGGCGAAGCCAAATCAAGCAAGAACCAACGCTTCTTCTTCATAGTAGTAGGGGCCAGACCGCGTTCTTCCATATTTTTAATATATTCTTCGGCAATGAGTTCGAATGTGGTGCGGGCTAGAGTTGCTGCGGTGACCTTGGCAAGCTTTTTTTCTATGGCAGGGTCGCGCCCATCGGCAAGCATGGAGCGTGCTTCATTTCGTTTTTTTCGTGCTTGAATAAGGGTTACGTCTGGATATTGCCCATGAGACAGCAACCGCTCTTTATCTAAATAACGGTACTTCTGCTGCCACAACTTTGAGCCGTTCGTTTTGACAAGTAAGAAAAGCCCTCCACCATCTGAGATTTTATACGGCTTTTCCTTCGGTTTAGCCTTACTGATTCTGAATTCGGATAGAGGCATTTGGGGGTATCGGCTTTCGTGGTTTGGGGTGTTACCCCCAATGATACCCCCAAATAGATGTGAAATGGGGGTATCGAGTGTTCAGGTATGAGAACACTTAGAACACAAAACATCATAAAAATCAATGATTTTGAGCGATTATGAGCAGCTATGAGAAGGAGAAATGGTGCCCAGAAGAGGACTCGAACCTCCACGTCTATACAGACACTAGCACCTGAAGCTAGCGCGTCTACCAATTCCGCCATCTGGGCACGTTATTGGTCTGGGTGGGATTTACAGGTGGATATTGGGACTGTCAACGGCAACTGCATAAGATACAAAACAAACTTGTCCCTGCCGTTGGGAACGGGTATTCCAATGTTAATTGCATTATTTGTTAAGGGATTCACATGTCACACGCTCCTAAACTTGTTACTATATTTGGAGGTTCCGGTTTTGCCGGACGCTATATTGCACGGCGCATGGCCAAAGAAGGCTGGCGCGTGCAGGTAGCAGTACGTCGCCCCAATGAAGCGATTTTTGTGAAACCTTATGGCACTGTTGGGCAGGTTGAACCTATTTTGGCGAATATCCGTGATGATGCGTCAGTTCAGGCGGCTTGTGCCGGTGCGGATGCTGTTATCAATTGTGTCGGAACCTTTGATAAAGGTGGCCGGAATAATTTCAAAGCGGTGCAGGCAGAAGGTGCCGGACGGGTTGCGCGTATGGCAAAGGCTGCGGGTGTTGGCCAGCTGGTTCATATCTCGGCTATTGGTGCGGACGCGGATGCACATAGCGCGTATGGGCGCAGCAAAGCCGCAGGCGAGGCGCAGGTAAAGGCGGCTTTCCCGGGTGCGGTCATTCTACGCCCGTCAGTCATTTTTGGTCAGGAAGACAAGTTCTTTAACCGGTTTGCCGGCATGGCCATGATCTCGCCTGTTATTCCGCTTGTTGGTGGAAGTACAAAATTTCAACCGGTCTATGTTGATGATGTTGCCAAGGCTGCTGTGAAGGCTGCTTTAGGGCAAGCCCCCGCAGGTATTTATGAATTGGGCGGCCCTGATGTTGAGACTTTTGCGGCTTTAATTGATCGTATGCTGACATGCATTCGGCGTAAGCGTTTAAAGGTCAATATCCCGTTCCTTATGGCGGTGATGCAGGGAAAAATGCTGGATATGATGTTCGCCATGACGCTTGGTCTGTTTAAAAACACGATCCTGACCGCGGATCAGGTTGAACAATTGCGGGTTGATAATGTGGTCACAGCGCGTGCCAAAGGATTTGCAAAGCTGGGTATAGAGCCAAAAGCGATGGATGCGGTATTAGACAGCTATCTGTATAGCTATCGCCCATATGGCCAGTATGCGGAGCTGACCGAGTCAGGTAAAAACCTGTCGGCCTAACTATAGGCAATCCATAAAAGTCCCACACCTAGGAATACGCGATAAATCACGTAGGGTGTGAAGCTGACGCTTTTAAGAAGCCGCATCATCAGGGTTAGTGCAAGCAGTGCAGCAACAAAGCTGAAGCCGGCTGCAATGGCGCCGTCTTTGGCCACTTGTGCATCGGCTGTTGATATCACCTCGGCGCCAAGCAAAATACCTGATGCCATGATGGTCGGGATCGACATCAACATCGAGATGCGCGCACCGTCTTCGCGGGTATACCCCATCAATCGTGCGCCTGTTATGGTAATGCCGGAACGTGATGTACCGGGGATCAAGGCTACCATTTGCCAAAGCCCCAGCTTTATTGCGTCCTTGTAATTCCAGCTATCTGTCCGTTTGACTTGGGCACCTTTCTGGTCGGCAAAATATAATACAATACCGAATATAAGCATCGTCCAGGCAATGACTTTTACCGAGCGTATCGCATCGCTATAACCTGAAAGATTCAAGGCAAGACCGGCTAGCATTACAGGAATTGTTGCAATGATTAAAAGTAGTGCCAGCTTGGCGTTGTCTGTTGTGAAACGGCCGCGCAGAATATCGCCACAACCTATTATGGCTTTGCGGACGTCGTGCCAAAAGTAAAGAATGACGGCACCCAAAGTGCCGATATGAACGGCAACATCAATCGCCTGTCCCTGGTCTTGAAGGCTGGTAAGGCTTGGCACTAATATCAAATGGCCTGACGATGATATTGGCAAGAATTCCGTAATGCCCTGTACGATTGCAAGAATAATAAGATGTAGTAGTGACATGATTCGTGCCTGTTTGCATTTTGGGCACTGTAAATTGGCTGGGAATAAAAGGGAATCACCTTTATAGGTCAATAGTAATGACCTATAACATGAAGAATACTACGAGCTTTATAAACGTGGGCGTTTAAATTTTGCTTATAGGTCAGCAATGCTGACTTTTAATTGACTAAGTATGTATATAGTAGTGTTTTGATGGGTTTCTGCAAAGTGAAAGATGTGTGATGGCTGAGAATAGAATGTTGAAATTTGTGGGTGTTGAGCGTGGGATGCCTGAAAAGCGTATTCCTGATTTACGCACCAAAGATTACGATGAGATTTATCAAGAGTTTGCGGCCCAAAAAGCGGCCGAGCAGGCTTCGCGTTGTTCGCAATGCGGTGTGCCTTATTGCCAGACCCATTGTCCGTTGCATAATAACATTCCCGACTGGTTGCGGATGACCGCCGAGGGGCGTTTGCGCGAAGCTTACGAGCTAAGCCAGGCCACAAATACTTTTCCGGAAATCTGCGGGCGTATCTGCCCGCAAGATCGTTTGTGTGAAGGCAACTGTGTGATTGAACAGGCCGGACACGGGACGGTGACTATCGGCGCTGTCGAAAAATACATCACCGATACGGCCTGGGAAATGGGTTGGGTGAAACCGGTTAAGCCAACAGCTGAACGGATTGAAACTGTCGGGATCATCGGGGCCGGCCCCGCTGGTCTGGCGGCTGCCGATGTTTTGCGTGGCCACGGGGTTCAGGT
>DAOUQS010000225.1 GCA_030625465.1 Amylibacter sp.
CGGACTGTCTGTCCGCCACCATACCTTTTTACCAGATACTGTTGAATTGCTTTGAGTGGCATTTTACCCTTATTTTATTGGCTATATCGCTTCTTCATTTATCCGTCCTTTGGTTGGGCGGACTCTACATCATTTTGGAGGAGTTTTAGGGGCTCAGGTCATGGACCCATAGGCGCTGACATCAGACACCCAAACACTATTTTCGTGAACCATTTTCTTTCACCTAAATCGCGCAATCCAATTGCCGAAGAGTCTATATGCGCTGACCTCAGACAGTTGATTATCCCGCACCCAACCTATAGCGGTCAGATCATACCTATCCTTTGGCATGCCACCCGTTATCCACATATGTTGCAGTTCCGTTTACGAAACTGGCTTCATCTGACGCCAGGAATACAACCGTGTTTGCAACTTCTTCGGGATAACAGATGCGGCCCTGGGTTTCGGCCATGCCAGAATCCTCCCATTCCTGCCCGGCGGCATCCAGTTCTGCGATTTCCTTCAGCCCATGTGCTGTTTCCACAAAGCCCGGACACACGGCGTTACACCTTATTCCCTTGTCCCGGTATTCCGTTGAGATAGTACGGGACAATTGAAGCACCGCCGCTTTGGACATGCAGTAAACCGCCTCCAGCGCATAGCCGAGTTCTGCCGCGATGGATGAGGTGATAACAATTGATCCACCACCATTATCGCCCATTTCCTTAACCGCACGGCGGCAGACAAGGAAGGCTGATTTAACATTGATATCCATCAGGCTGTCGTATTCAGCCTCGGTGGTCTCATGCAGTGGCTTCACGATGATGGTGCCTGCGTGATTGAACAGCACGTTATAGGGGCCGAAGGCCTTTACAGCCGCGTCAAAGGCGTTGTCGATGTCGCTAACTTTCGTGACATCTGCCCTGATGAACAGGGCCTCGCCACCAGCGTCACGGATCATCTGCGCCGTTTTCTCGCCCTCTTCTACTTGGATATCAAAGATGCTGACCTTAGCGCCGTGATTTGCAAAGGCTAGCGCCGTTGCACGCCCAATACCGGTGGCCCCACCGGTTATGATGGCGACTTTGCCTGCCAGACGGCCTGCGCCGGAAGTTAAGCTGCTGGTCATAGGTTTTCCTCCTGTCGTGAACTGCGCCGCACGCGGTGCAGGGATATTGATTTTAAATACATTCGCCGCCATCCACAACCAGAGCGTGACCGGTCATGAACGATGACATATCGGACGCCAGAAAAACGATCGCATCGGAAATTTCGTCAACTGTTGCCCACCGGCCCATCGGGATGTTCTGCTTGATGTAGTCTTCTAGCGCCGGGCGCCCACCCATCTGCACCTCGAACCCGGCATTGAACGGCGTGTCGACGAAACCCGGGCAGAGCGTGTTGAAACGAATATTATGTTTTGCATAATCGGTGGCCATCTGCCGGGTCATGGCAACAACTGCGTGTTTGGTTGTTGCATAGGCAATCATTTCACGGTCGAACTGAACGCCGGAATTAGACGACGTGATAATAATGCTGCCGCCACCCTGTTTTTTCATCTGGCCGACCACAGCGCGTGCCGCCATGAAATGAGACCGGACATTCAAAGCCCATGACGCATCCATCCCTTCCGGAGAAACCTGTTCAAGCGTACCTTCGATCTGAATTCCAGCGTGTGAATGAAGGATATCAAGACGACCAAAACGGGTGATGGTATTATCAATTGCGATTTTCAATGCGTCATCATCAGTGACATCTAGCTGCTTTGAGGTAGCTTTATGCCCTTCGGAAACTATTTCTGCTGCCACTTCTGCTGCGAGTTTACCATCAAGGTCGGTCACGACAACATGTGCCCCGCACTGTGCTAACGCGATTGCACCTGCCCGCCCTATACCGGATCCGGCGGCGGTTACAAACGCAACTCTGTCAGCAAGCAGTTGGGTATTCGCTTTTGCCTTTACTGGTAGAACAATAGTCATTTGGCTTTTCTCTCTCCACGTCTGAGAAGGATCTGGACGATCACCAGCATCATCAGAGAAACCGCCAGCACCATCGTGCCGATAACGTTGATTTCAGGCGTGACGCCACGGCGAATGGACGAGAACACATAGAGCGGCAATGTGGTTTCCGTACCGGCCACGAAAAATGCGATGATGAAATCATCAAAGCTGAAAGTGAAGCTCAGCAGAAAGCCCGCTATGACTGCAGGGAAAATCAACGGCAGCGTTACCTGGCGAAATGTGCCAAAGGGAGTGGCATAAAGGTCTGATGAGGCTTCTGTCAAAGCACGGTCCATTCCCGAAAGACGCGCCCGCACGATGATGATGACCAGAGCCATCAAAAACATGGTGTGTGCAGCAATCAACGACCCCATCCCCATATGAAGTTTCGGCGCTGTAAATCCATTTGGCCAAATTGCCGCGATCAGGGGGTTCAGCTGATCGAAAAGTGTTACAAGGCCGATCAGGGTGGCGATACCGATGACGATGCCGGGGATCATCACCGCGATGTAGATCAAACCGTCAAAGAACGTGCGCACCGGGCCTTTGATGCCCTGTAGGGCAACCGCAGCCATGGTTCCAAATACACTGGCACAGGTGGCCGCAACAAAGGCGACGATCAGGCTGGTTTCCAGTGCATCCATCACAAACGGGTTGGAAAGGGTCTTACCATACCATTTGGTTGAAAACCCAATAAACTGGCTGGCGTGGCGGCCGGAGTTGAAACTGAACAGCGCAATCACCCCAATAGGGATGTAAAGGAACAGATAAACGAAAGTGGCGTATAGCCTCATGTCTAATCCTTCACATCAGTGACACATCATCACGATGCGCCGCCAGGCGGCTGATCAGCCGCATATAGATTGTCACTGTAATCAGCATGACCACAACAAGTGTCACCGCAACAGCTGAGCCATATGCCCAGTTTCGGGACTGAAGGAACAGATCAACCAGCGCATTGCCGACAAAGAACACCTTGCCGCCACCCAGTAGGGCGGGGATCAGAAACTCACCCATCAGCAGGATAAAGACCAGCATACACCCCGTAGCGATGCCGGGGATCGACAAGGGCAAGGTGATTTGGACGAAGGTTCGCCATGGCTTTGCCCCAAGATCAGAGGATGCTTCCAGCAGCCGCTTGTCAAGCCGGTCAAGGCTGACGAAAAGTGGGAAGACCATCAGGGGCAAATAGCCGTAGATTATGCCCACCAGCACCGAAAACGGTGTGTTTATCAGACGTATACCCTCAAAGCCCATCCAGCCGAGAAGTGCAGGTATACCGCGCCCGCCCAGCAGAAAAATCCACGCATAGCTGCGGATCAGGATCGAGGTCCAGAATGGAACGATCACCAGCACCAGCAAGAACATCTTCCATTTGGGATCGGCCTTGACGGCCAGAAAATAGGCTAGTGGATAGGCAATAAACAGTGCCATAATCGTGCCCGCCGGGGCCATGACCAAAGTGTTCTTGAACGCAATCCAGCGCGCTGGCAGGTTTGCGTATTGTTCAAAAGTGAAAGCGGGCACAACGCCACCGGCAGGTGCCCGCTCTCCAAAGCT
>DAOUQS010000283.1 GCA_030625465.1 Amylibacter sp.
ACCGGCGGCGGCATTGCGTACAACCGCGCTGACTATGAAAAAATCTGCGGTACAGGTTTGGATGCCTCCCCCGTTAACCAGATCCTGATCGACGAAAGCCTTTTGGGCTGGAAAGAATTCGAGATGGAAGTGGTGCGCGACAAGGCCGACAACGCCATCATCATTTGCGCCATCGAAAACATCGACCCGATGGGCGTGCACACCGGCGACAGCATCACGGTCGCGCCCGCCCTGACGCTTACGGATAAAGAATACCAGATGATGCGTACCCACTCGATCAACGTGCTGCGTGAAATCGGTGTGGAAACCGGTGGTTCCAACGTGCAATGGGCGGTGAACCCTGCCGACGGTCGCATGGTGGTGATTGAAATGAACCCGCGCGTGTCGCGTTCATCGGCACTTGCGTCGAAAGCCACAGGCTTTCCCATCGCGAAAATCGCCGCTAAACTGGCCGTGGGTTACACGCTGGACGAGTTGGACAATGACATCACCAAAGTGACGCCTGCGTCATTCGAGCCAACGATTGACTATGTCGTCACCAAAATTCCGCGCTTTGCATTTGAAAAATTCCCCGGTGCGCAAAACAACCTGACCACCGCGATGAAATCCGTGGGCGAGGTGATGGCTGTGGGCCGCACCATCCACGAAAGCTTGCAAAAAGCACTGGCCTCAATGGAAACCGGCCTGACCGGCTTCAATGAAATAGACATCGACGGCATGCCCGCAGACGCCGATATCATCCGCGCCGATGACCCGTCAGACAACCTGCCGTTCATCCTGCTTGGGGCCAACCCCGAAGCGCAAGAAGCCATCGACAAAAACCTGACACGTGCGATGTCGGAACAAACCCCCGACCGCATCCTGATCATCGCCCATTCCATGCGCTTCGGATTTTCCGACGAAGAGATTTTCGAGATCACCAAATTCGATCCGTGGTTTCTGGCCCGCATCCGCGAGATTATCGCGATTGAACAAGACCTGCGCGTGAACGGTCTGCCGACAGATGCCGCCCCGATGCGCCGCTTGAAAATGTACGGCTTCACTGACGCACGTCTGGCCGAACTGACAGGGAATAATGAACGCAACATCCGCATTGCGCGCACCAAAATGGGCGTGATTGCCGTATTCAAGCGCATCGACACATGTGCCGCCGAATTCGAAGCGCAAACCCCCTATATGTATTCCACGTATGAGGCCGATGCCATGGGCAGCGTCGAATGCGAAGCGCGGCCCTCTGACCGCAAGAAAGTCGTCATTCTAGGTGGCGGCCCCAACCGGATCGGTCAGGGCATCGAGTTTGATTACTGCTGTTGTCACGCCTGTTATGCACTGACAGCCCAGGGTTATGAGACCATCATGATCAACTGCAACCCTGAAACCGTCAGCACCGATTACGACACATCAGACCGTCTGTATTTTGAGCCGCTGACCATGGAAAGCGTCATGGAAATCCTGCGGGTTGAACAGGAGAACGGCACATTGCACGGTGTCATCGTGCAGTTTGGCGGCCAGACACCGCTGAAACTGGCCAATGATCTGGAAGCTGAAGGTATCCCTATTCTGGGCACCACACCTGATGCCATTGATCTGGCCGAAGACCGCGAACGTTTCCAGAAGCTACTGGAAGATCTGGAACTGAAACAACCCTACAACGGCATTGCGCATTCCGGCGAAGAAGCCTTTGTTATCGCAAAAGACGTGGGCTACCCGCTGGTGATCCGCCCGTCTTATGTGCTGGGTGGCCGCGCGATGGAAATCATCCGCGATGACGCGCAACTGGAACGCTACATCAAGGAAGCCGTCAAAGTCTCGGGCGACAGCCCCGTATTGCTGGACAGCTACCTTGTGGGTGCGATCGAGGTTGACGTTGACGCGCTATGCGATGGTACATCCGTGCATGTCGCAGGCATCATGCAACACATAGAAGAGGCTGGCGTGCATTCCGGCGACAGTGCGTGTTCCCTGCCGCCCTATTCGCTTAGCACTGAACTGATCGAAGAAATGAAACGCCAGACCGAGGCGATGGCCCTTGGCCTGAATGTGGTTGGCCTGATGAACGTGCAGTTTGCCATCAAGGACGGCGTGATTTTCATACTAGAGGTCAATCCGCGTGCATCACGCACAGTGCCTTTCGTGGCCAAAGCCGTGAACAGCCCGATCGCTGCGATTGCCGCGCGCATCATGGCTGGTGAAAAGCTGGATGCGTTTGACCTCAAATCACCGCACACCGAACATTTCGCGGTAAAAGAGGCAGTTCTGCCCTTCGACCGTTTCCCCGGCGTTGACCCGCTGCTTGGCCCTGAAATGCGTTCAACAGGTGAGGTCATGGGACTGGATAAAACATTCGCGCGCGCATTCTTGAAATCACAACTGGGTGCAGGCACACCCCTGCCCGAAAACGGCACCGTGTTCATATCCGTCAAGCCTGCCGATAAATCAGACCTGATTCTGGAAGCCGCCCAAATCCTGTCGGGCCTTGGTTTCACCATTCTGGCCACAGGTGGCACATCAACGTGGCTGACGGATAATAGTGTTCAGAATACAAAAGCCATGAAAGTCTATGAAGGGCGGCCAAACATTGCCGACACCCTACAAGACGGCGGCGTTGATCTGATCTTCAACACCACCGAAGGCACCCAGTCCCTAAGCGACAGCAAACCGATCCGTGCCGCCGCCCTATACAAAAAA
>DAOUQS010000087.1 GCA_030625465.1 Amylibacter sp.
GGCGAGTTACCCGGAAATGAAGAGCTTTATGAAATTGCCGAAGCGGCGCCCAATGCGGCCACTGGCATATTAAAGCTGTACCGCGCCTATAAGGAATCGCAGAACCGTTTGTCAGACCTAAGTGCCATGCTGGCACAAGAAGGCGTTGTTACCGGTGTCGATGCCCCGCACCTGCCAAGTGACGAAGTGCGCGAGCTGTTTGAAAACCGCCCCTATTGCTTCCCGTGGATTGAAGATGCTGTGCAGGATTTCATACCCGAACGCACATATGGCCCTGAATTATGGGTGTTTTTATTGGATTGGCTGCGCAAAAACCACAATATAACAGTCCAGAAACTACCCGTTCATGTCATGCCGCAACATTTACGTCGCTTCGATAAACACACATTGCGCCTGTTTATTTCCGACCGCCTTTCCCCGGTTGAACAGCTTTATGAGCTGGCCGCAGAGGTAACCCTGCTAGCCTTCCCGCTGGCAATCCAAGAGGAATTGAACCTGTTAACGCTGTCTTCCGACGAAACCCGGCGTTTGGTGCGCAACGAATTAACCCGCTATGCAGCCCTGTCCATGTTGATGCCGTACGGTGCTTTTTTACGCGCAACCAAGACCTTGAAAAATGACATATCTGCGCTTGCTGCACGTTTCGGTGTCAGTTTTGAACGCGCCGCGATGCGGATGACCACATTGAACCGCCCAAATCAGGCCGGCCTGCCGTTTTTCCTGATGGAGGTGGACCACGCTGGCAATATCCTGCGCCGTTCCGGTGTCAAAGGCTACCCCAAGGCACAATTTGGCGGCTCATGCCCTAAATTGCCAGTATATCAGGCCCTGATCCAGCCGCGTCAAATACAACTGGATACGGTCGAAACCACTGATGGAAGCGAGTTTTTTGTTCTGACACGCAGTGTTGACGGCCCGCAACCGGCACTTGGCGAACATATCCGCCGCACCGCATTATTGCTGGGGTGTGCAATCCAGCATTTGTCTGAAACCGTTTATGCCGAACATCTGAATACAGATGAGGACCCAATTCCGACCGGTACATCGTGCAGGCTTTGTGAAAGACAAGGCTGCTTGTCACGCGCCGAAGCCCCTGTAACACGCCCGCTTGGATTAGATGAAATGACCACTGGCTTAAGTGTTTTCGACTTTAACTAGGCATTACAAGGTGCTGTTCAAAATGGATTATATCATAACGCCATAATATTGACATGATTCAAAAATAGAAATTAAACAGCCGCAAGGTAAGTCGTGTATCTGTAACAAGTATAAGTAAGTGTAAAATAATGCGTATTATTCCACATATAACATTGGCCAGTTTGTTTAAAATAGGTCACAAAACATCCGAAAATCAGGTTGATATTCCCCACAGCGCACAGCGGGCGCAGGACCGATCAAACCAGCCGCGCCCGTTTCATATCAACAGGGACAAGCACGGCACACGTCCCTGGCATAGTTACAGGGTTAAAAATAATAAATAATCAGGCAAACAGATCGTGACACAGTTCCAGCGCCTCGACCAGTTTATCAACCTCTTCAACTGTATTATACAGGCCAAATGATGCGCGGCACGTGGCCGTAACCCCCAAATGTTCCATCAAAGGCTGGGCGCAATGGTGCCCTGCCCGCACCGCAATACCCTTTTGATCAACAACCGTCGATATATCATGCGGATGTCCGGCGCCATCCAGCGTAAAGCTGAATATCGCCCCTTTGGTGGCGGAATTACCCTGTATATTCAACCAGTTCAGCCCGCTTAGCTGCTGTTGCGCATAGTCACGCAGAATCCGTTCATGTGCCGCAATATTCTGCATGCCCAGATCCATCATATACTCCAGCGCCACACCCATGCCGATCATCTGGACGATGCCCGGTGTGCCCGCTTCAAACTTGTGTGGCGGATCATTATAGGTCACCACATCGCGGCCAACCTCGCGGATCATATCACCACCACCGAAAAACGGGCGCATTTCGGCCATACGGTCACGGCGCACATAAAGCGCACCCGAACCGGTTGGGCCATATAGTTTGTGGCCGGTTATCGCGAAAAAATCACATCCGATATCTTGCACATCAACAGGTGCGTGAACGCTGGATTGCGAGCCATCGACAACAACGGCGACACCGCGTGCGCGGGCCGCGGTGCAGATGGTTTTGACATCAACAACAGTCCCCAAGACGTTTGACATATGCGTGATTGCAATCATCTTGGTCTTCGGGCCGATCGCATCAATAACCGCTTGCGGGTCCAGATCCCCGTTCACATCGGTTTCGACCCACTTCAATACAACGCCCTGGCGTTCGCGCAGGAAGTGCCAAGGGACGATATTTGCATGATGCTCCATCACACTTAGGATTATCTCGTCACCGGCCTGCAATCGTGGTGCAGCCCAGCCGTACGAAATCAGGTTCATTGCCTCTGTCGTGCCCGAGTTGAACAATATTTCGTCTTCATGGGCGGCATTCAGGAATTTCTGCACAATGCCGCGTGTGGCTTCATATTTGTCCGTGGCAAGGTTGGACAGGTAATGCAGGCCTCGATGCACATTGGCATATTCATGGCTATAGGCATTGGTGATGGCATCGATCATCACCTGAGGCTTTTGTGCAGACGCCCCATTATCCAGATAAACCAGTGGTTTTCCGTTCACTTCACGCGATAAAATCGGGAAATCTTTGCGTATTTTGGTGATATCATACATTGTGCATTACCTCTGGTGTGATCCCTAAAAGGACAAGGATAATGGTGAAAACGAAGGCAACACCAAAGAATGTGGCGATAATACCGGATATGACCGCGAAAATATTCGTAAAGCCATGAATTTCCATTACAAAGCTTACGGTAAGATGAATGAACAACAGCAAAGTTACCATCGCAATTATGGAATACATCCCGGGGAAAATCGTAATCACGATCAGCTGGCTAATGCTGATCCCGAACATGATAAACTGCAACCAGATCAGTGCCGTCAGGGCCTCTTTATAGGTTCCAACCCCTTTAAAAAGCCGACCGATGAAGGTGATAATACCCGCAGTGCAGATGAACACCGCGATTTGCATGAAAAACAGCGGTATAGGATTTGAAGAAATCACCGAAAATGCGGTTTGCACTGTGGCGGGTTCTACCAGTAAAAAGCCGATTGAAAGAAACGTACTTATTGCGGCAACCAGCGCTGTGGCTTGCAGCAGTTCGGGCATTGTAATCACCATATCCAAGATGATCCGCAAACACCGTTTAGGTTCGCGCAGCGACTCTATTGCAAGCCGGAAAAGGCCGGCCATCCCATTAGTCTGCATCTAAGCGCTCCGTTTGCTTTCACGTAGATTACACCTATCAGGCCATCTGGTGAAAGCAAAGTCAGGAGCGCGATTATTGTCGTGATTTATTATATGCCAAGATCGAATAAACCGGTTGCTTTCAGATAGTACACGCCAAAAAGGCCTGCCAGTGAAAGTACGGTCATAACCATGAATACGGGTGATGACAGTTTAAACTTGTGCGATTCTGTAATACCTTCGGAGATCAACCATACGAACGGGATCAGGCCCAACCAATATGGCGGCAATGAAACCCATTCTTCTTTCAGTACCGGGATATAATCCTCTAGCCCGTACATGCTGACGGTGACCAAAGCCGCGATAAAGCTGAACGGCGCGGATACAAGTGCAGCCCAGAACACACAAACGCGGGTTTCATACCATGTTCCCTGCCCGCCAAACAATTTTGCGATGCCGTAGACAACCATGGAAAACAAATACATGAACGGTGTTCTGATCATCAAGGCGCCAACCAGAAAGACACCGATTTCAGCGGGAATAAAGGCAGAGGCGCTGCTCATCGGGGCGACGACTGTTTTAATGCTCCATGACAGGAAAAATACCAGGTCGGACAGCAGGATCAGGAAAACCAAACGGCCTTCGTTCGGGTTTTCATCAATCAAACGACGTGAAGACGCGCGCATATCGCGCCACGCATCCATGATGCGTTCTAACATTGAAGTACGGTTGATTGAGAAAATTCCGGTATATCCGTGGAATGAATCGGTTTGCATCGTCATTGCAGTATTCCTTACGCTACTCGTTAAACTGATTAAACTTTGAGTAGGGATTACATTAAGAATACGGCTAAAATATGAAGCTTTTCTTACTTAAATTCGATCTGTCTGAAGTTTTTCCACAGCTGCGAAATGAATACAATTGCCGTGATTGCATTAAAAAACAACGGTAATATGCTGTTATCAAATACATAAGACATACCACCAACCAAAACCAGTGGAATTGTCACAACGGCTGACCAGACCAATGCACGCCGTGCCGCGATCCATGTCCCTTGTCCCTTGGCGAAAGTAAGAATCGCCCAGTGGATGATGCCCGCGATCGCGTACATCATAAGCGGCAGGAAAAAGATGTAGGCGATGAACAAGCTTGCCATCATTCCGGCAAGCATATCGGGATCAGGTGCGGTGGCCGCGACGCGCGGGTAGTTTGCAATCAGGTTCATCAGCCCGAACAACATGGCATAAAACAATGTTTGCGCATCCGTAATGCCACGGTCAATCTGTGCCTGCATAACCGTTGCGGGCGCACGATACGCCCGCGCGATGTCACCGATCAAGGACATTAGCTGCGCCTGCGCTCCATCCATTGTGCCAAACGGTCGTGGATATCCTGGCTAAGTGCGTCATCATCAATCTCGTCAATCGCCTCACCCAGAAAGGCCAGAATCAACATATCTTGTGCCTGCGCCTGTGGAACGCCGCGTGACAACAGATAAAACAGTGCATTTTCATCAATCGCACCAACGGTTGATCCGTGCGAACAGATCACATCATCCGCATAAATTTCCAGTTCCGGCTTGGCAAAGAAGTTGCTGTTATCATCCAGTAACAACGCTTGTGAAATCTGGTAACCATCCGTTTTCTGCGCGCCTTCCTTAACCAGTATTTTGCCCTGGAATACGCCGGTGGCACCATTGCGCAGCACCTTTTTAAAGACCTGACGGCTTTCACTGTTCAAGGAACCATGGGTGATAAAAACTGTGTCATCATGGTGAAAATCGCTGCCGTCACCGGCACAAACACCGCCCACAGTTGCTTTTGTATCGTTACCAACGACATCCAGCACACATTCATTGCGTGTTAAGATGCCATTAACTGTCATGGTGAAAGACCTGAAAACACTGTCATCCGCCAAACGGCCAAACATATGTGTCATTGTGCGGCGCTCATGGTCACGCCCTTGCGTGCGGACATGGTGAAACGCGGCTTTTTCAGCCACATCAATTTCCATAACCGAATTGAACCGCGCCGCACCCGGCCCGCTTTCCAATATTGTCAGACTTGCACCCGCATCAATCTTGACCAGATGATGCACCATCGCATCCGAGGTTTCGGCATTATGGACATAGCGCACCGAAATCGGTTTTACCGCCTTGCCTGTCGCCCGAATAACCAGCCCCTGCCCTGCAACGGCTGTGTTCAATGCCGCCATCGGACGTTTGACCGGATTTTGCCCATTGGCTTCCAGCACACCGTATAGATCCTTGGCCCAGTGGATGTCCTTGCTCAAGGCATCCGCCAAAGGCTCTATTTCGACACCCTCTAGGCTTAGATCATCTGAAAGCTCTGCGTCGAACACGCCGTCCACAAACACCAGTTTCAAACGATCAATATTGTCAAACATCGGGGCTTCATCTATCGCAAGCAATGCCGCAACCGGTGTGGGGAACACTGTCAGTTCTGCCGGATTGGTGTATTTCCAGTATTCATCCCGTTTAACAGGCGCACCCATAGCGCGCAGGCTTGCCGCCGCACGGGCACGGGCATCCATTGCCCATTTAGCCCCGTTCGGGGCAACAAATGCGGCCAGCAGCACCTGACTTGTTTCAAACTTCGGATTTGGAACAGCCATCAGGCCACCTCTGCCAAAATATCGGCGTATCCGTTGTTTTCAACTTCCAGTGCCAGGTCAGGCCCGCCGGATTTAATGATTTTACCGTTCGCCATGATATGCACCACATCGGGTTTGATATGATCCAGCAGGCGTTGATAGTGCGTAATCACAAGAAAAGACCGCTTGCCGTCGCGCAGTGCGTTCACCCCTTCGGCAACCAATTTCATCGCGTCCACATCCAGCCCGCTATCGGTTTCATCCAATATGCACATGGTTGGCGATAGCATCGCCATTTGCAGGATTTCATTACGCTTTTTCTCGCCACCGGAAAACCCTACATTCACAGGGCGTTTCAGCATATCCGCATCTATTTTTAAATCTTTGGCCTTGGTGCGCACTTCTTTCAGAAATTCGCTTGCGGTCAATTCAGGTTCATTACGGGCTTTGCGTTGTGCATTCACAGCCGTGCGCAAGAACGTCATATTCCCCACACCGGGGATTTCCACAGGGTATTGGAATGCCAGAAACAGGCCAGCGGCAGCGCGTTCCTCGGGCTCCATATCCAATAAATCAACGCCATTCAAAGTAGCAGAACCACCGGTAACCTTATAACCGCTTTTACCGGCAAGCACATAAGACATCGTTGACTTACCAGAGCCGTTCGGCCCCATGATTGCATGAACTTCACCTTCACCGATGTTCAGATCAACACCTTTCAGGATTTGTTTATCTTCTTCTTCCAAGCCTACTTGAAGGTTCTTGATATTTAGCATGTCATTATTCTTTCGGTTTTCCGTATTTTTTGATAAAAGCAAGCGACACAGCTGCGCACCCGCCAAGTATAAGTGAGGATATCAGGTTGGTGATAAAACCACCGCCCATGCCTGTCACCCAGCCTGCAACAAACAAGACTGCGGCAAATGTCAGGCCATAAAGTAAGGTTTTGCGTTCAAACATCTTTAACCCCTTTGGTTTTAACGGCTGCAATCCATGATTGCGAAAACATAAGTTGATAATCAGACAAGGCCTCATCGTCACCCAGCATTGGCTCAAGCGCGTCCTTGATGACGGTTCTGGCAAACAGGCTTAACAAAACCCAAGTCATTGCCAAAACAGCGGTAACAAGTAGAACCGCCCAATATTGCATTATATTTTCATGGTAAAGCGCGCCCAGAAACAGGCCAGCGACAAATCCGAAAATATAGCGCATCGGCGATGAAAACTTCATCAAAAAACGCCGGATCAAAGTGTTGGCGTCCAGATCGGCATGATGGACCGGACCAAGTATTTTTCCTTTGATCATATCAAGTCCTTTTTCCGTTTGGCACACCCAAAACGTTAAACGCTTCAAATATCATTGTTTTCATATCGTTGGTTAAAGGTTGTTTAGCTTGCTTTTTTCTCTCTGACCCATCTCTATTCTTATCAGGGTGAGGCCACTTCATAGCGATTGCTTTGCATTCTGAAACCCAACATGGCGCTACTGATCTTTCGTGATTGTCTTTAACCCATTCAATTATTTGTGCATAAGTCGACATTACCCAACACTTCCTTCCAGCGAAATCGCCACCAGCGCTTGCGCTTCCATTGCAAACTCCATCGGCAGCGCTTGCAGCACTTCCTTGCAGAACCCGTTGACGACAAGTGCTACAGCCTCTTCTTCATCCATGCCGCGTTGGCGGCAGTAGAACAGTTGCTCGTCATCCACTTTTGATGTTGTCGCTTCATGTTCGACCCGCGCCGTGTTGTTTTTTACCTCGATATAAGGCACCGTATGGGCACCACATTTATCGCCGATCAACAGACTGTCGCATTGCGTATAGTTGCGTGCATTGGCAGCCTTGGGATGCATC